>CAXNNN010000108.1:0-9065 GCA_964203095.1 Verrucomicrobiaceae bacterium
CGGCGTGGCTTAATCACCGATGTCTCCGGCTCGCGCGGTTTCACCAGGGTGTCTGAGGACTTCGTTAGAGGTTCCGGCGAGGAGCCCACCTGAGCCCACGCGGGCACCGTCATCACTTTTGGAGGGTTCGGCTCTTCAAAGACGGGCGCAGTTTGAACGATCTCAACATCAACAGGCGGCTCCTGGGGCATGATCATGGCTTCCTGCTCCAGCATTTGCGCCAGCAGGCCACGGCTCGAAGGCCGCTGCGTCGCTGGCGGCTCTTCACAGATCTCCACGGCGTCGGGTATCTCAGCGGGCATCGACTGCTTGGTCGGCCAATCGTCGAACTGAATCATCGGCAGCGGCTCCAGCCCAGCAGCCAAGCGGCATTCTGCGCCATGATCTGCTCGGGGGCCTGCACTGAGGCAGCCAGCGTCTTCTCCGCAGCGGTGGCGATGACCGTCATCGGCTCTGGTTCCTGCTCTGGGGCTACCTCGGCGGATTCGATTAAAGGTGGAATCGCTTGCGGCTCGGCCATCACGCGCTGGTCCACATGGAACTGTCGCAGGAAATCCTCCTCCGTCTCCATCGCCACAGCAGCAACTGGCACCACGCTCGGTGCAGGAGCTTCCATCGGCACGGCGTTGGCAGCCGCAATCTCCGCAATGAACAAGCGCAGGAAATCTTCCTCTGTCTGCAAGGGCTTCGGCGAGGCCCCGGGGTCCATCGGGATCGCGGTAGGAGTGTTGACCACAGGCGCAGCGACAACTTGCTGCTGGGCGAGTTCTTCCTGGAAGTAGCGCATGAACTCCTCCTCAGTGGTTCACGTAGCGGGGCCAGTAGACGGTTGTGGCGGCATCGCCGATAGCGAGGTGGGGCGCTTCTTCGCCACGCAACGCCAAGCAATACTACCAGCTGCCAAAGCGCTGGCCAGCGGCAGCGGCTTCATGTGCCGTCACAGACTGCCAGCCACGAATTCCACCATGGCCAGCGCGGCCGCCGAACCTAGCGACGAAGTGGGATCAGTGCGAGCCACTGCTGAAGTCCTGGCGTTTTCTGGATTCATTAAGAGCCCATGATATTAAGGCGTCCAGCCTTCCACTGGCAAGGCCTTTCTCCGTTCACCTGGGAAGTGACGAATATGGATCATGACTGACAGCCTGCCTCCGTGCTAAGCGTTGTAACTTATTCTCCATGAAGCTGCTCCTCCCTCTTGCTCTATTATTCTTGTCCGGTGTCGCCTTGCCCGCTGCCGAGGTCTTTGAAGCTGCGCTCGGGCGCGAAACGGAACTGCCTGGAGGCAAGGAAGCCGACGGCATTCGTGGCGACTTCGTCCTGCGCAGCGACACGGTAGAAGCCGTGGTGTCGCAGAATGCCCCGCTACGCCGCGCGAACATGAGCACGTTTTACGGGCCAGATGGCGTGACTCCGGGCTGCCTCTTCGATCTGACGCTGCGTGGCGAAAACAACGACCAGCTCATCTGCTACGGTCCCGTGGGCCATGGCGAGGTATCATACGTGAAGACCGTCGCCGTGAAGGAAGAAGGGGCCGCCGCCGTGGAAGCCGTAACCACCGCCGCCAAGAACGGCGGCGTCTTCAAGCGCAACGAATACCGGCTGCGCGATCGCGTGCAGGGCATCTTCATCACAAGCATCTTGCGCAACGAGTCCGACAAGCCGCAGAAGGTGAACACCAAGACTGACTTCACCCGCTTCAACGAGACCGGCGAAGGCGACGGCATCTTCTGGACCAGCGCTGTCGATCCCGCAGACAAGGTGGGCTACGCTCAGGTCGTGCTGAAGTTGGAAGGCATTGAAAAAGTTGGGGGCGAAATCGAAATCGCTCCAGGTAGAGAAGTCGTCATCCAGCGCTTCCTTGCCATCGGTCGCTCGGCGGCCGAGGCAGCCGGCATCGCCATGGAGCAGCGCGGCGACACCGTGGCCACGCTGAAGGGTAAGGTCGTCTCCAACGGCAAGCCCGTCACCGCGGGCCAAGTCGAAGTGCCGCTGGGCAAGTCCAAGGTCTATGCCTTCCTCGACGCCAAGGGCGAGTTCACCCTGAAGCTCGCTCCTGGTATCCTCGACATCACGGCCACCGACATCGGTCGAGTCGCCGTTAAGCAATCCGTCACTCTGGAGGCAGGCAAGACGGCAAGCCTCACCATCGAGATGGGCGCAGCCTCGCGCGTGGACTTCACCATCCAGGATGACCAAGGCCGCAGCACTCCGTGCAAAGCCATGTTTGAAGGCATTGAGAGCACGCCAAACCCAGACCTCGGCCCGGTCATGCGCGCACGCGGTTGCAAGGACCAGTATCACAGCGAGAAGGGCGAGTTCAGTGTGCAACTGCCCGCTGGGAAGTATCGCATCCGCGTGGTGCGCGGTGGCGAGTATTCCAGTCTGGAAAAAACCGTTAATCTGGAACAAGGGAAAGCAGCCAAATTCTCCGGCGTGCTCAAGCGTGTGCTCAAGACCCCAGGCTGGGTCACCAGCGACTTCCACAACCACAGCACGCAGAGCGGGGACAACATCTGCGGCACCGACGACCGCGTCATCAACATCGCTGCCGAAAACCTGGAGTGGTGCCCCACCACCGAGCACAACAGACTTTCCGATTGGCGGCCCAACATGGAGCGCCTGGGCCTGCTGGAGTATTTCAATACCATCCCCGGTATGGAGCTCACCGGCTCGCGCCAGCATTTCAACGCCTTCCCCTTCATCCCGGATCGTTACTTGCAAGACGGGGGTGCCCCAGTCTGGAATGACGATCCACGCATCACGGCCCTCACTCTGCGTCGTCACCAGGGCGAGAATGCGGACCGCTGGATTCAGTTCAACCATCCTGACCTGACCAACATGTTCATCGACCGCGACAGCGACGGCATCGCCGATGGCGGCTTCGTCGGCGTGGGCACGATGATTGACGGCACGGAAACGCAGAACGGCAATGAAACAGCCATCTTGGAAGGCGCACCCTTCAAGGTCTCTCGCAGCAAAACTTCCCTGGCCGCTAAGGCAGTGCCCGTGCGCGAGTTCATCTGGCTTCAGTTGCTCAATCAGGGCCATCGCCTTGTCGCTGTCGGCGTGGCGGATGCCCATGCGGTCTATGGCAATGGTGTCGCAGGCTGGCACATCTATCTGCAAAGCCATACCGATGCGCCAAAGGAACTGGACTGGAATAAGCTCGCCCCCCACGCCAAGGCGGGGCACATCGTTGTCACCAACGGCCCCTTCCTCAGTGTCACCACACCCGATGGCAAAGGCCCGGGCGACGACGCTCGCGGCACAGGTGGCACCACGCTGAAGGTCCAGGTGCAAGGCACCGATTGGATCGACATCGACCGCGTGCAAGTGCTGGTCAATGGCCGCCCCGAACCGAAGCTGAACTTCACCCGCGCCACCCACCCACAGATGTTCAAGAACGAAGTCATCAAGTTCGACGAGTCCATCCAGGTTCCGCTGGAGCATGATGCGCATCTCATTGTGGTCGCCATGGGCGAAGGCAGCACCCTCGTCGGAGGCTACGGCACCAGCAGCCAGGGCAAGATGAGCCCCTGCGCCTATAACAACCCCATCTATGTGGACATCGACGGCAACGGCTTCAAGGCCAACGGCGACACGCTCGGCTATGAACTGCCCGTCAGCGGCATCAGCGCTGATCGTGCCAAGGAACTGCTCATCCGTGGCGGCAAGGTTTCAGAAGCCCCCGCTATGCCGCAGCCCGATGGCACGCCGGTGAGGAAGTAAGCGCGCTACACCGCAAACTTCACCCGCACATCTTCCGGCATGGGCATGGGTCTCCCCGTGTCCATCGCCACCAGGGTGAAGACGCACCAGCCCACACACGCAGCCTTGTCGGGGTCGATCTTGCTAATCTCAAAACGCACCTCGGCATCGCTGCCACGAATGTCCTCGATCCACGTCGTCACGCGAAACTTTTCAGCGATGCCCAGGGGGCGCTTGTATTCCAGGTGCGAGACCTTCACCACCCAGCCCAAGCCGCGCTCCAGGAAGGCCTGCATCGGCATGCCATAGCAGCGCTCCATTTGGTCGAAGCGGGCAGCGAGCACATAGTCCAGATACTTGCTGCTGTGGACATGACGAAACATGTCGATGTCGTCGGGACGAGCTTGTAGCTCCGTGGTGAACTTGGTTTTGGTGAGGACGATCATGTGGAGAGTGTTCGGTTTTCACGCTTCAGCTTGACATACAAAAGACAACTTCATCATGACACGCTGAAGCGAGCATGAACACCCAACAAGACAGGCCCACCTTTCGGTGAGCCTGCTTCGACTATAAGGTGAGTTCGATCAATAAACGCCTTCGACAATCGTCTTCTCCATCGCTCCAAACGGACGCACTTCGGCCACGCCGTCCCAGTCATAGCGGTCGCGCGGCTTGCGGCGGATGGCTTCGTCACGCTCCAGGAACCGTGGCATGAAGAACTCCTTGGTCAGCGTGGTCAGTTCCACACGGCCCCAGGTGTCATACTCCACCGTGGTCTGCGTTTCGTTCGGGTTCACCACACGCAGCACCGCGCGCGGCTGCGGGGCGTAATAGGTAATGCTGAACTTGTCTTCTGGCGTGAGCGGCACGCTGGCGGCCAAGCCCATCAAGGTATTGCCATACGTCGGGTAGAATCCAATGCGGTTCTCCAGCACCTCCTCCACGATGAAGCGCGTGTATTGCGGCAGCATGGTGGTGCCGCCACAGAAGACGCCGCGAACGCCGATGTCGAAGATGTTCACCTTCTCGGCGATCGCTTCCAGCAGCTTCGGCGTGGTGAACATGGCGGAGATCTTGCGATGCTTCATGATCGTCACAGCCTGATCGACCACGTGATCCATGTATTGACGAGCCACGTCGAACTGCTTGTTGGTGATCAGCTTCTTCACGAAGCGAGGATCGAGATCGACAAAGTAGCAGGGCGATCCGCGATAGTTCGCCAGATGCTCCACCGCCAGCCGCAAACGGCGCGGACCGGTCGGGCCGACCATGATCCAGGCCTCGCCCGGTGGGAAGTGCTTGTCGTCCAGCTTGTGGCTGAACTCTTCGTAATCCACGCGGAAGTCATTCCAGCCAATGCGTTGCTTCGGCATCCCGGTCGTGCCGCCGGTCTCGAAGATGTTGTAAGGCTTGCCCTTGAACGCGTTCGGCACCCACACCTCGGGTTGCAGATCGCGCAGCCACTCGTCCTGGAAGTGCGGGAACTTCGCGATGATGTCCTCGTAGTTGTTCACCTGACCGCGAGGGTCAAAGTTTTCCTTCGCCCAGTTCAGCCAGAAGGGGCTGCCGGTTTCAGGGGAGAAATGCCACGCGATGGTCTCGCGCACCTGTTGATCGAGTTGTTCTTTCGAGGTCATGTGTTGGGTTTCGGAAGGGCGTGAATGCTAGCGGGCACACCGCCCGTGTCGCGAGGAAAAACGAGCGAAGGTGCGCGGAAGTTGCAGCCTTCGCCAAAGGAATCTCCGCCAGCGCACCGACCGCCAGTCTTGCTACTTCCGCCGCCCGGTGGTAAGCCCGGCGTGCATGAAGTGGCTCCAATCTCTTTACATCCAGGTTCTCATCGGCATCGTGCTCGGCATTAGCCTGGGCTATCTGTGGCCAGAGCACGGGGCCGCGCTGAAGCCGCTGGGCGACGCCTTTGTAAAGGCGGTGAAGATGCTGATCGCGCCCATCATCTTCTGCACGGTTGTCACCGGCATCGCCAGCATGGGCGACCTGAAGAAGATCGGCCGCGTGGGGGCCAAGGCGCTGCTCTACTTCGAGGTGGTCACCACCCTGGCCCTCATCATTGGGCTCATCGTCGCGCGCGAGTTCCAGCCCGGCCACGGCATTCACGCCAATGCGGCCACGCTGGACGCGAGCAGCGTGAGCCAATACACGAACGCCGCCAAGCAGCAGAGCACGGTGGATTTCCTGCTGCACATCATCCCGAACACCTTCGTCAGCGCCTTCTCCGAGGGCGAGATCTTGCAGGTCCTCCTGATCGCCGTCCTGGCAGGCATCGCACTCGCTCAGATGGGAACCAAAGCAGCCCCGGTGATGGACCTGCTGCACGCCGTGTCGAAGATGTTCTTCGGCATCGTCGGCATGGTCACCAAGGCGGCCCCCATCGCCGCGTTCGGAGCCATGGCCTTCACCATTGGCAAGTATGGTGTGGGCACCCTCCTGTCCTTGGGCAAGCTGATGGCCTGCGTCTACCTGACCTGCGCGCTGTTCATCTTCATCGTGCTCGGCATCATCGCCCGCATGCATGGCTTCAGCCTCATCAAGGTCCTGAAGTATATCAAGGAGGAGCTGCTGGTCGTGCTAGGCACCTCCTCGTCCGAGACTGCGCTGCCCTCGCTGATGGAGAAGATGGAGCAGGCAGGCTGTGGCAAGTCGGTGGTCGGCATCGTGCTACCGGCGGGTTACTCGTTCAATCTGGACGGCACCAGCATTTACCTCACCATGGCCGCGCTCTTCGTCGCGCAGGCCACGGATACCAGCCTCACGCTGGGGCAAGAGATCGGCATCCTCGCCGTCCTCCTGCTCACGTCCAAAGGCGCGGCCGCCGTCACGGGCGGCGGTTTCATCACGTTGGCAGCCACCCTCTCCGCCACCGGCACCATCCCTGTCGCGGGCCTTGCCTTGATCCTGGGCGTGGATCGTTTCCTCTCCGAGGCACGCGCGATCACCAATCTGATCGGCAACACCGTGGCCATGCTGGTGGTGGCGAAGTGGGAGAAGGAGTTCGATCCCGTCAAGGGTCAGGCCCTGCTGGCCAAGCCGCTACCGACCTAGCCCTCGCGGCAATCACTTGAGGCAAGGCCAAGGGTTTACTTCGCCACGGATGCTTCTACGATGCGTGCACATGACACTGACTGACCTGGGATGGAACAAGGCATTCGCCAAGGCATTCGAGCCTTACAAGGCGCAAGGCCTCGTGCCCGCACGCCTGATCCGCGACAACAAGATCTCGTATGGTGCCCTGATCGTCGAGGACAAGGAGTTCGAGGAGCTAGAGGTCGTCATGAGCGGCAAGGTCTACCACGACGCCGAGACCAATGCCGCCCTGCCAGCCGTGGGCGACTGGGTGGCGCTCGACCTCGGCGGTGACAATGACAGCGCCGTCATCCGCGCGCAGCTGCCTCGACAGACCTGCTTCTCCCGCAAGGCAGCGGGCGACAGCGCCGAAGAGCAAGTCATCGCCGCCAACGTGACCACCGTCGTCGTCGTCACCGACCCAGGGCCAGACTTCAACCTGCGGCGCATGGAGCGCTACTTCGCCGTCGTCGGGCGCAGCGGGGCCAAGGCCGTGGTCCTGCTCAACAAAGCCGACCTCTACGACGACGCACACAACGAAGCCGCCGCGGCTGCCATCCGCGCCCTCAGCCCTGAGGCCGATGTGCAAGTTATCAGCGTCTATCAGAAGCGCGGGCTGAAAGTGCTAAACCAATACTTCAAGCGCGGCCACACCGTCGCTTTCATCGGCTCCAGCGGCGTGGGCAAGTCGGCCCTGATCAACCACCTGCTCGGCGACGAGTATCAATGGACGGGCGAGGTCAACGAAGTAACCGGCAAAGGCCGCCACACCACCACCGGGCGCGACCTGATGGTGCTGCGCAAGGGCGGGATCGTCATCGACAATCCGGGCATCAAAGAAGTCCAAATGTGGACCGATGAGACCACGATGCGTGAGCGCTTCATGGACATCGAGAATCTGGCCGCGCAGTGCAAGTATGGCGACTGCAAGCACGGCACCGACGCCGGGTGCGCCATCCGCGCCGCCGTCGAAGGCGGCACGCTGGATGCCGAACGCTTCGAGGGCTTCCTCAAACTGGACGAAGAGATCGCCGAGCTACGTCGCCGCCGGAAGAAGCGCCAGATGACCGTCGAACGCATCGCCAAACGCGACCACCGCGTGAAAGCACGCAACCACTCAGACCGCCGCGACATGGAGCGCGACCTGAAGCCGCACCGGACTCGCTGGGAAGAATAAGCGGCCCCGCGCCCCGTGTGCCGTCCGCCCCAAGAGTTATCGCTCGCACCCTGGGGGTCTGCGGCTCCTTTACAGCGTGTTTTAGACTCGCAGCCGGAGCACTGGCGTGGGGAATTGCACGAAGGTGCGGGTTGAAATTTCATGCTGCCTCGCCATGGACTGTAGTAGCCAAACTTCGGATTCCTGGCCGACCTGGCTTTGCCTCTGCTCCCTTTGTCTCTAGTCCCATGAAGAACCTGTTGCTGTTCGCCCTCTCAATCCTGTCGCTGACCTCGGCGCAGGGCGTGATTCCTAACCCACTGCCAAAGGCCCCGGAGCCCGTGGAAGACATCCTGAGGCTACAGATCTTCCTGGACGCTAAGCTGTTCGGGCCGGGCAAGCTGGACGGTCGCCCCGGAGAGTTCACCACCAAGGCGCTGAAGCGATACCAAATGGCGAACGGTCTGACCCAGACGGAGCTGGAGACCCACACGCTGGACCTCAGCAGTGTCGCCGAGTGCTACACGACCTACACCATCCGCCCCGAGGACCTCAAGTTCGTGGGAGATCTGCCCAGCAAGCCCTCGCTCCAGGCCAAGAAGAAATATCTGCCTTATGACTCGGTGCTGGAGTTCCTGACCGAGCGCTTCCACTGCTCGCCGGAGTTGATCGAGTTCATCAACCAACCCATGAAGATGGGTGCCATGAAGCCAGGGGACGCGGTGAAGGTTCCCAATGTGGTGCCCTTCCTCATTGAGGAACTCACCGAAATCGCCGCCCTGCCCGAGGTGCCCGAGTTCCAATCCCGCGTGATCAAGATCGACACCCGCGAGAAGCTTCTCGGCCTGTGGGAGGGTGAGAAGCTGATCGCCAGCCTGCCCATCACCCCCGGCAGCGGCCACACCGCCACGCCCCCTGGCACTTGGCGCATCTTGGGGATCACGCAGATGCCCACCTTCCGCTGGGACCACAGCGTGCTGGAATACGGCGTGCGCAGTTCCGAATATTTCAACCTGCCCATCGGGCCAAACAACCCAGTGGGCGTCATGTGGATCGGACTGAACCGCCCCGGCATCGGCATTCACGGCACCAATCAAGGCCAGACCATCGGCCGCAGCGC
>CAXNNN010000109.1:0-9054 GCA_964203095.1 Verrucomicrobiaceae bacterium
CTGCCAGCCTGTCTTGGCCTTGCGGTAACGCTCGGCAATCTCGGCAGCCAGTTCGGGCCGCCACAATTGTATAGGTCTTCGTGCCATGACCATCCTCTACAACAGGACATCCTATAATGCTACGATTATTTGGTCAGTTTGGTATGAGAGCCAGAAAGACGATTCAGGGGTGGGACACTCTGCTTTGCCGGTTGAAGCTCTCAACCCTCCGTTCTCCGCCCAATCAATCCCGCGACCCTGGCGTGATTTTCAAGTCCACGTTCTTGCCTTCACGCTGGACGGTGATGCCGATCTCCTTGCCGACCTTCAGTTCGCCCATGATGGAGGTATAGTCGTAGATGTTGAGCACGTCCTTGCCGCCGAGCTTGATGATGATGTCGCCTGCTTTCACACCCGCCTTGGCAGCTGGGCCCACTGCGGAGACACCGCTGAGCTTCACGCCCTTGATGTCGCCCTGGGCGTAGTCGGGGATGGTGCCGAGGTAAACGCGGAAGCTGCCACGCGTGCTGGCGTTTTTCGGTGCCTCCATCGCTACATAATCCGGCGCCGCCGCCGAAGTCGCGATGCCGCGCGCGATCAAGCCCATGAGCTTGGCGATCTTGGCCGCGTGCTCGTAGTCGATCTTGTCGGCAGTGTCGGTGGGCGCGTGATAGTCCTCATGCGCACCCGTGAAGGCATTCAGCGTGGGGATGCCGCGCACAAAGAACGCCGTGCTGTCCGTAGGCAGGTGCGCATCGTTTTGGGTGGTGATGGGCAAGCCGAGGGGCGCATTGCGCTTCTCGATCTCTTTCGGCCACCATGTGCTGCTACCGACGCCCTGCAGGACCAAGGTTTTATTGAAGCGGCCAATCATGTCCATGTTCAAGGCGGCAGCGAACATGCCCTTCAGGCTAGACTCTGGCTTGCCAGTGACCATTTTGGCGATGTCTTCGACAAAGTGATTGCTGCCCAGGAGGCCCAGCTCTTCGCCACTCCAGGCTGCGAAGATGACATCGCGCGCCAAGGTCAGCTTGCCCTGCTTTTTCTGATCGGTCATCCATTGCGCGATCTCCAGCACGGCAGACGTGCCGCTAGCGTTGTCATCAGCGCCGTGGTGAATTTGGTTCGCCTCGTCACCCTTCGCTCGAGAGCTGCTGCCGCCCTTGCTGCCGAGATGGTCGATGTGCGCACCGATGATGAGTGGCGGTGTGTGGAAGTCTGGCTCTGCACCTTTCGACAAGATGCCGAGCACATTGCGACCCATTTTCTTCTCCTGCTGAATGTCGATCTTCGCCGCGAATGTGAGCCCTGTGCAGTCGATGCCACCCATGAGGTCGCCCGTATCGAGCTTGGTCTGCAAGTCCTTCAAGTTCTTGCCCGCGCTCTTGAGCAGCGTGTCCGCTACAGCATCGGTCACGCTGATGGCTGCGATGCCGGAAGAGGCGAGCGAGGCATCAAAGGCCATGGGCACGAGCTGATCGACCACCTTGCTGTTCGGACCGCTAGCGATGATGATGCCACGTGCACCCTTTTGCCGAGCGGTCAGCGCCTTGTGTCGTAGGCTGGAGTAGCGCGTGAGTTCATTCCGCCGTTCCTGTGAGATGCCCTCAGGCAGGTAGCGCAGCACCAGCACCCACTTGTCCTTCACTTCTAGGTGCGCGTAGCTGCTGTAGGCCTCCAGCTTCTTGCCATGGCTGTCGGTGGCTTCATCTGGGGTCTCGATGCCGTAGCCTGCGAAGACGATGCTGCTGGGCTTGACCTCGCCTATTTGTGAAAAGCTGAGCGGCCGCCACTCCTGGTCCGTTTTCAGGGCTTGGTCACCGAGCTTCAACTCATTGCCTGCGCCGAGTGCAACACCTGCGGTGAACTCGAAGTTGCTAAACCACGTGTCCTTGTCGCCAATGGGCGTGAGGCCGACTTTCGCAAACACATCCGCGACATACTGCGTGGCCAGCTTCTCGCCTTCGGTGCCCGTGAGCCGACCATCGAGTTCATCGCTGGCAAGATAGGTCACCTGCTGGCGCATGTCTTCCGGTGTGATGTCGGCTCCGGTCTTGGCGAAGTCGGGCGCACTGCTTTTCTTTGGCTCAGGTTGCGCGCTGCCATCGAGACCGAGCGACTTTCGCGCGGCGGCATCGTTCCAATCCGCGAGGAAGATCTGCGATTGTCCACCAGCGGTGCGTCCACTGGTCCACGACAGCTTTTTGCCATCGGGCGTGAAGACCGGCAGGCCATCGAAGCCCTCGGTGTATGTCACGCGCACGGGCTCGTGCTTGCCTTTAGCATCGACGATAAACAGTTCGAAATTGGCGAAGCCCTGCGTGTTGTTGGTGAAAATCAGGTAGTCGCCCGAGGGATGAAAATACGGTGCCCAGCTCATGGCACCGACCTTGGTGATCTGGCGCTGGTTGGCACCGTCAGCATCCATGACATGGATCTCGGCGATCATGCCTTTCTCATCGAATCGACGCCAGCAGAGGCTCTTGCCATCAGCGCTGAAGAAGGGACCACCATCGTAGCCGGGCACATCGGTCAGGCGCTTCACATTGCTACCATCCGCATCGCAGAGATAGAGGTCCATGAAATATTGCTTGTCGATCTTCAGGCGCTCGGCGTCGGCCTTGCTTGGCTCCTTATCATAGACTGCGCGATTGCTGGCGAAGACGATGTGCCTGCCATCGGGCGAGTAGCAACCTTCGGCATCGTAGCCCTTCGCCGACGTGATCTGCTTCATCGACTTGTCAGTGAGCGAGTAGGCGAAGAGATCGAAGTGCTCATCGTAGTCCCAGGAATACTTGCGCACGCGATTGGTGGCGCGCTCGTCATACTCGGCTTTCTGCTTGGCTTTGGCTTGGGCATCCAAATGCGTGCTGGCGAACATAACGCTTTTGCCATCGGGATGCATCCATGCGCAGGTCGTTTTGCCCATGCCAGGAGACACGCGCTCTTGATCACCGGTCTCCAGATCCATGAGGTAGATCTGGTAGAAGGGGTTGCCCTCCTCGCGCTCGGACTGGAAGACCATCTTGCCGCCATCGGCGCTGAAGTAGCCCTCGCCGCTGCGCTTGCCTTCAAAGGTGAGCTGGCGGACGGACGTCAGATACGAGGCTTCGTTCTGCGCGAGAGCAGCACTGGAGAAGAGCAGGGAAAGATAGAGCGCACGCATGAGGTGAATGAACATACGTGCGAGAACGTGCCTTGCAGCGTTCGCTTTGAATCGAAAAGGAAAAACCCTGTGAAGATCGCTCTCCACAGGGTTTTTTGAGAGACGAAAGAAACTTTCGTCTGAGATCAGGCCACGAGGGCCTGTGCCTTACTTCTTGGCAGCCTTCTTAGCGGCCTTCTTGGCAGCTTTCTTTGCAGGGGCGGCGACCTTCACGGCAGCCTTCTTGGCGGCCTTCTTGGCGGGGGCAGCCTTCTTGGCGGCTTTCTTTGCAGCTTTCTTAGCCATGGTGTTTGTCTTCTGTTTGTTGGTTGCTTTGCTTTGTTCACCCGTGGTTCTCGCTGCCTTGGAGGCGACGGTCACAGCACGGACATTCTTCGCGGGGGCGGCTGCAGAGGCAGCGCGCTTCTCTTCGATCGCTGCTTGCGCAGCGGCAAGACGGGCGACAGGGACGCGGAAAGGACTGCAGCTCACATATGTGAGGCCCACCTTGTGGCAGAACTTGACGGAATCTGGATCGCCACCGTGTTCACCACAGATGCCCAGCTTGATGTCTGGGTTCACACTGCGGCCCTTGGTGATGGCGGTTTGAATCAACTGGCCAACGCCCACTTGGTCGAGTGTCGCGAAGGGGTTCTTCTTGAAGATTTCGTTCTCCGTGTAGGGCAAGAGGAAGTTGCCCATGTCGTCGCGGCTGATGCCCAAAGCGGTCTGCGTGAGGTCATTGGTGCCGAAGCTGAAGAACTGCGCAGTTTGCGCGATCTCATCCGCCGTCAGTGCACCTCGCGGGACTTCAATCATCGTTCCCACGAGGTAGTCGAGCTTCACTTTGTGTTCGGCCATGACTTCTTTCGCAACACGATGCACAATTTCAGTCTGGAGGTCGAGTTCTTTTTTGAACCCAACAAGTGGGATCATGACCTCGGGCTTCACCTTGATCTTCTTCTTCGCAACAGTCGCTGCGGCTTCAAAGATGGCGCGTGCCTGCATCTCAGTGATCTCGGGATAAGCGATGCCGAGACGGCAGCCACGGTGGCCCAACATCGGGTTGAACTCATGCAGCGCTTTCACGCGTGCGTGGATCTTCTCGACACTCATGCCGGTCTTCTTGGCCAAGTCCTGCACCGCCGCATCTTCATGCGGGAGGAATTCATGAAGCGGAGGATCGAGCAGACGAATGGTCGCTGGCAGGCCCTTCAGAGCTTCAAAGATACCGGTGAAGTCTTCGCGCTGATATGGCAGCAACTTGCCGAGCGCAGCTTTGCGGTCTTCAAGGTTGTCAGCCAAGATCATCTCGCGCATCGCATCAATGCGGTCGCCTTCGAAGAACATGTGCTCAGTGCGGGTCAGACCGATGCCCTGCGCGCCAAACGCGATGGCGTTCTGGGTCTGCTCAGGATTGTCGGCATTCGTGCGCACTTGCATGCGAGTGGCCTGGGAGCACCACTTCATCAGCTGTTGGAAGCTCTTCAGCTTCTCGGTGGCCAGGGCTTCTTTGTCGCCATGCAGCATACCAGTCACGATGGATGACGGGCCTGTCTTGATCTTGCCACCATAGATGGTGCCGGCTGTGCCGTCGATGCTCAGGCTGTCTTTGCCTTCATGGAAGACTTCACCGGAGATAGTGACGGTCTTCTTGTCGTAGTCGATTTCGACACCGCTAGCACCGCAGATACAGACCTTGCCCATCTGACGGGCGACCAATGCAGCGTGTGAGGACACACCACCTTTGGCGGTGAGAATACCAGCGGCAGCGATCATACCGCGCAAGTCTTCTGGCGAGGTTTCATTGCGAACGAGCAGCACGGTCTCGCCCTTTTCAGCGGCGGCGGCGGCACGATCAGCGTTGAGGTAGATGACGCCCGAGGCGGCACCAGGACCGGCAGGGAGACCCTTGGCCAGTTCCTTGGCCTTCTTCACTTCAGCAAGATCGAAGTCAGGAGCAAGCAATTGCTCAAGCTGATCGGCAGGATTGCGCAGGACGGCGGTTTCCCAGTCGATAAGCTTTTCCTTCACCATGTCGATGGAGAACTTCAGCGCGGCAGCAGCGGTGCGCTTGCCATTGCGGGTCTGCAGCATGAACAGCTTGCCTTCCTGGATGGTGAACTCCACGTCTTGCACGTCCTTGAAGTGCTTTTCCAGAGTCGAGCGAACCTTGAGCAGCTCGGCATACGACTTTGGCATTTCCTTCGCCAGCTTGGCGACAGGCTCAGGCGTGCGCACACCGGCGACCACGTCTTCACCTTGAGCATTGATGAGGAACTCACCGTAGAACTCGTTCACGCCATTGGCAGGATTGCGAGTGAAGGCCACGCCGGAACCGGAGTCATTGCCCGTGTTTCCGAAGACCATCGCCTGCACGTTGACAGCGGTGCCCCACTCAGCAGGGATGCCATACTTGCGGCGATACACGATCGCGCGATCGTTCATCCACGAACCGAACACGGCACCTGCGGCACCACGAAGCTGATCCCAGGGATCGTTCGGGAAGACCTTGCCAGTGCGCTCTTTGACGAGGGCCTTGAAGCGCTTCACCAGTTCCTTCTGGTCGTCGGCAGTCAGGTCGCTGTCCACGATGTCCTTGCCATACGTGTCGTGCTTGAAGCTTTCAATCACCACTTCGAAGGGCTCATGATCTTCACCTTCACGCTTCTGCACGCCGAGCACCACGTCACCATACATCTGGACGAAGCGGCGATAGCAATCCCAGGCGAAACGTTCGTTCTTGGTCGCAGCGGCCAGCGAAAGCACGGTCTGGTCGTTCAGGCCGAGGTTCAAGATGGTGTCCATCATGCCCGGCATGGAGTCACGCGCACCGGAGCGCACAGCAACGAGGAGAGGGAAGCCCTTCGCATCGCCAAACTTGTAGCCCATGATCTTTTCCATGGCGCTCACGCCCACTTCCATCTGCTTCTGCAGCTCGACAGGATAGGTCTTCTTGTTCGCGTAGAAGTAAGTGCAGACTTCCGTCGTGATGGTGAATCCAGGAGGCACAGGCAGCCCAATACGGCTCATCTCTGCGAGATTAGCTCCCTTACCGCCCAGGAGGGCTTTCATTGATCCGTCGCCGTCGGCTTTGCCGGCTCCCCAAGTGTAAACGTATTTCACTTTGCTAGCGCTTGCTGCGCCTGCCTTTGATGCTTTCTTCGCCATAGATGAGGTTGTGTGCGGCTGAATTGTTAAACCGCTGGAGTGGTGTGTTGATGATTTACCGTGAGGTAATATAAAGCGGTAGAGTATGTGTTGCCTACATACTGTCAACACGCTTGTGAATGGCCATAATGCGGCATCCAAGGCTGTTCGCGGGCCATATCTTCACGACTCGCAGAAGTCCATGATTGACGCTGCGTTCGCAATCTGGCTACACTCTCCACCATCAGCGCAAAAAGAACCAACGGGCGCTGAGACACGCACACCACGACCCCTTATGATCCACACGCTGAAACCATTGCAACGTCCGTCCCATCGACGGGCCTTCACCTTGATCGAACTGCTCGTCGTCATCGGCATCATCGGCATCCTTGCTGCGCTCGCCGTGCCCGCCGCCACGGGCGTGATGAAGCGCGCCAAGAAAGTCAAAACGGCAGCCGCCTTGAAGGATGTGCAACTCGGCATCAAGAACTACCAAGTCGAGTATGGTCGCTATCCAGCCAAGGCAGGTGGTAGCTCTGAGGATGCCATTCAGCTCTCGGAAGGCAGCACTCTGCTCGCCGTGCTGCTGGGTGAGAACAAAGAAAAGCTCAACCCTCGCTCGATCGTCTACATCGAACCCCCGATTGCCAAAGGCGGCGTGGGTGGTCTCACCGGCTCGGAAGGTAGCTACGGCCTGACCGACA
This sequence comes from Verrucomicrobiaceae bacterium, assembly GCA_964203095.1. Lineage (GTDB taxonomy): Bacteria > Verrucomicrobiota > Verrucomicrobiia > Verrucomicrobiales > Verrucomicrobiaceae > JAEUHN01. The sequence goes on from CAXNNN010000109.1 coordinate 6,979, forward strand.
CCTGGGGTTCGCCATTCGAAGTCGTCATGGATCTCAACTACGACAACAAGATCGACAATCCCGATGCGCGTAACACTGACCCAACCGTGATGGAGGGTGCCTCCCCTAGCCTGCCGCTGGGCGTGATCACTTACTCGCTGGGCGAGGACAAGAAGATCAACACCGGCGACGACGTCGTCTCCTGGCGCCAGTAACAGCCTCGACTATTACCGCCTTCGCTGCCGCGTGCTCTGCCATCCAGAGACGCGGCAGTTTCATTTTCAGGCTGACAAGGCGTCGCGCACCGACTTGAACATGTAGTAGCCCCAGCCACGCTCGGCTCCGTTCCAATCCGGATCGTAGTGCGTGCTCTTGGTCACGAAGCGCTCAGGGTGTGGCATCAGGCCAAACACACGTCCCGTCTCATCTTGCAGGCCCGCGATGCCTTGGCTGCTGCCATTGATGTCCGACGTATAAAGCAAGGCCGCGCGACCATTGCTGACATAGTTCGTCGCATCATCACCAACACCAACGAAGCGACCTTCCGCATGGGCGACAGGCAGTTCGAACTCATCGGGTAGCTCGCTCAGGTACGGGCTAGCAGCGTTCTTCTTCAGGCCTGCCCAGCGGCAGATGAAACGACCACTCGCATTGTGCACCAGAGAGCCGCGCGGCAGCAGGTCGAGCTGCGTCAGGATTTGAAAGCCGTTGCAGATGCCCATGGCGTAGCCGCCCTTGTCCACGAACTGGCGGAGCTTGTCCCCTAACTTGTGCTTGGTGATCAGTTGCGCAATGCGCCCGGACATGACGTAGTCACCGTAGCTGAAGCCACCGGCAAAGACGATGATCTGGGCCGCATCCACCTTGCTAGGCTCCAACAAGGCCACGGGCAGCACTTCAGCAGTGAAGCCTGCGGCCTTGAGCGCACGAGCGGTTTCAGCATCGCAGTTCGTGCCAGGGAATTTCAAGATGAGAGCGTGAGGAAGAGGCATGGGAGAATTAAAAATTAGCGCTGTCCGTAATGACCCTCAGCAATACCAGCCAGGGAAAGGTCCTCATTCAGGTCTGGCCAATGCAGGCCGTAGGGTGAGAGTTCGATGTTGTTTAAGTGCTCGTCGGAGCGGCCTTCGAGCCGAGGATTGCCCTCCACCCTGAAGCTCAGCTCGCGTCCGCTATGGAGTCGTATCGTCACAACCCCCAGCTGGCAGTGGGCGCTTACGGGTTGATCAATCAAAGTGTTCATACCATTTCTGAATGATAAGCTGCTGGTGCTCGCAAGCAAGCGCCTCGGCTTGCTGGAGTTCCTTGGTCTTCATGCCGACTGCCTCGCGCAAGGTAACTTCATCGGCCACTTCGAAAATAGCTTCTCCACTGCCACGCCGGACATGCACGTGAACGGGCGAATGGTCGTTACTGTAGAAGAAAAAGCGGAAGCCATCCTTGGTGAAGATGTTCGGCATGTTTGTGGAGACATCAGTAATACTCCACCAGCCCATTCTGCCAGATCGGCTTCAGGTCGCTGAGCTTCAGGTGCACTAGATGCTGGGCACCATTGCCGATGGTCAGGTGTCCATCAGAGGTGGTTTCACCAATGATGGTGAAGCCTGCATCTTCGACCATGCGCACATGTTTCTCGGCAATCTCGAAGACGATGCGGCCGGGCGTTTCGCCAAACAAATGCTCGGCCACAGGGCATTCATCGACAGTGGGCACCGTCGCCAGATCGACATGCAGGCCCGCCTTACCGCTGAAGCCCATCTCGGCCAGCGCCACCGCAAGTCCACCCTCACTGACGTCATGGGCGCTCAGCACCACACCGCGCTTCACCAGTTCGTGATAGCGCTCGTAGGCCGCAAAAGCCTCTTCTTCGTTAAACTGCGGAGGCCGTGGGAAGCTCACTTCATCGCGAGCATTCGCGGTGATCGACCGGGCGAAGACACTGCCAGCGAGCCCGCTGGATGCCAACCCTACCAATGCCAACTTGTTACCCGGCGCACGGATGCTGGCCCCGACCACATGCTCTTGCTTTTCGACCACTCCGAAGCCGCTGACGAGCAGCGTGCAGGGGATGCTGATCGGACCTTCGTCGGTCTTGAA
>CAXNNN010000110.1:0-8993 GCA_964203095.1 Verrucomicrobiaceae bacterium
TGTCGGACATGGGTTTGGAATAGGAGTGGATGAGATGGGCAAGAAGGCTAGCCGCAACTCCCGGCTCGGCAAGCGCGCGGGTGTCTTCTCTCCGCTAGCCCACGGAGGATAGACCTCCAGGTCTGTCGATGGTTCGCGGGCTTTCCAGCTCGCAGGGTCCCTCGCTTTAGGCTGGAAAGCCTCAAGCCGCTGACAGGTGTATGGGTTTGGAATAGGAGTGGATGAGATGAGCAAGAAGGGGCTAGCCGCAACTCCCGGCTCGGCAAGCGCGCGGGTGTCTTCTCTCCGCTAGCCCACGGAGGATACACCTCCAGGTCTGTCGATGGTTCGCGGGCTTTCCAGCCCGCAGGGTCCCTCGCTTTAGGCTGGAAAGCCTCAAGCCGCTGACAGACCCGGAGGTCTATCCTCCGGCTGACAGACCTGGAGGTCTATCCTCCGGCTGACAGACCTGGAGGTCTATCCTCCTTGCCTGGCGTGCCAAACGCGGGACGGTGCGGGCTCATGTCTGATCACCCTCTGCTACGCCGATTGCCTGCCACCAAGGACTGCTCCAGCGACACCTTGCTGGAAGCCTTCCTGGGCTACATCGCGGAGAAGAAGCTGGAGCTGTATCCGGCGCAGGAGGAGGCGATTTTGGAGCTGTTCGAGGACAAGAATGTGATCCTCAACACACCGACGGGCTCGGGCAAGTCATTGGTCGCTGCGGCGCTGCATTTCCGTTCGTTGGCGCGTGGCACGCGGTCGGTTTACACCTGCCCGATCAAGGCGCTGGTGAATGAGAAGTTCCTCTCGTTGTGCAAGGAGTTCGGCCCCGACAATGTGGGCATGGCGACGGGCGATGCGACGGTGAATCGCGATGCGCCGATCCTGTGCTGCACGGCGGAGATCTTGGCGAACTATGCACTGCGGGATGGTCCTGAGGCTCCGTTTCGCGAGGTGATCATGGACGAGTTTCACTACTACTCGGATCGGGATCGCGGTGTGGCGTGGCAGGTGCCGCTGCTGACCATGAGCAAGTCGCGCTTCCTGCTCATGTCCGCCACGATGGGCGGCTCGGAGTTCTTCAAAGAGAAGCTCACCACGTTGACCAAGGCGGAGACGACCATCGTGGCCTCGTTTGAGCGGCCGGTGCCTTTGGAGTTCAGCTATGCGCAGACGAGTGTGGATGTAACGCTGCAAGACTTGGTCGCGGCGAACAGGGCACCGATCTACCTCGTTCACTTTGGCCAGAACGATGCGAGCCAGGCGGCGCAGGACCTCATGAGCCTGAACTTCTGCACGGCAGCCGAGAAGGCGCAGATCAAGGACTTGATGGTCGGCATGAAGTTCACCAGTCCCTATGGCAAGGAGGTGAAGAAGTATCTCGGTCACGGCGTGGGCATTCATCATGCAGGCTTGCTTCCGAAGTATCGCGTGCTGGTGGAGCAGTTAGCGCAGCGCGGATTGCTCAAGGTGATCTGCGGCACCGACACGCTGGGCGTGGGGGTGAATGTGCCGATTCGCACGGTGCTGTTCACGCGGCTGAGCAAGTATGGCGGAGCCAAGGTGGCCCTGCTGCCTTCGCGCGATTTTCACCAGATCAGCGGGCGCGCCGGTCGGCGGGGGTTTGATGACGTGGGCTATGTCGTCGCTCAGGCCCCGGAGCATCAGATCGAGAATTTGAAGATGGAAGCCAAGGCAGCAGGCGATGTGAAGAAGCTGCGCAAGATGGTGAAGAAGCAGGCGCCCGAGGGCTTCGTCGGCTGGAGTGAGGAGACCTTCGCGAAACTCCAGCGCTCCACGCCCGAGCCCCTGGTCTCGCGTTTTCAGATGTCGCACGGCATGTTGCTCAACGTGCTGAGCCGCCGAGGCGATGCCTGTCAGGCGATGCTGGGACTGATCAACGATTCGCACGAGACGGCGGCGGCAAAGCGAGCGCACAAGAAGCGTGCATGGCAGCTCTTCAAGTCGCTCGTGCAGCGTCGCATCATCGAGATCATCCCGGTGGCGCAACGCGATGCCCATGGCACCAAACTGCGGCTGAACGTGGAGCTTCAGGAAGACTTCTCGCTGAACCACGCGCTGTCTTTGTATCTCATCGATACGGTGAAGCTGATTGATCCCGCATCGCCCGACTACGCGCTGGATGTGATGACGCTGTGCGAGTCGATCATCGAGAACCCGGACATCATTCTGCGTCGTCAGCTCGATGCCGTGAAGACCGAAGCCGTGAATGCGATGAAGGCCGAAGGCGTGCCTTATGAAGAGCGCATGGAGCGTCTGGAAGAACTGGAGTATCCCAAGCCGTGTCGCGATTTTATCTATTCGACCTTCAATGCCTTCGCCGAAGAGCATCCGTGGGTGGGCAATGAAAGCATCAAGCCCAAGAGCATCGTGCGCGAGATGTTCGAGAACTATCGCAGCTTTAACGATTACGTGAACGACTACGATCTGCATCGCGGCGAGGGCGCGCTGCTGCGTCACCTGTCGAGCACTTACAAGGTGCTGGCGCAGACGGTCCCTGAGGTACACAAGACCGAGCCTGTGCAAGAGATGGAAGCTTGGCTTGCCGGCGTGCTGCGCGGCACCGACTCCAGCTTGCTGGATGAGTGGGAACACATGCGCGACCCGAACTACAAGCCCGGCGAGTCCGACGATAAGCCGGAGCAAGCGCCTGACGTCACACGCAACAAGCGCGAGTTCACCGCGCTGATTCGCACGGAGATCTTCCGCTTCCTCCGCCCTCTCGCACAGGAGAACTACGCCGCCGCTGTTGCCAGTTTGGGTGCCAGCGCGTGGAAGGCGGATGCTCTGGCTGCGGCGCTTGATCCTTACTTCGAGGCGCATGAGCGCATCCGTCTCGACCCCGAGGCACGCAATGGACGGCACACGTATGTGGACGCCACGCCAACGTCCTGGCGTGTCAGTCAGGTGCTCGTCGATCCTGAAGAGCTGAACGATTGGCAGGCGCAGTTCACGGTCGATGTGGCTCAGGCACGCGAGGATGGAAAGCCGACGCTGGTGCTGCTCTCCGTGGCACCGGTGGTGGCGTGATCACGGCGCGGGTTCGGGCTCAGCCTCCAGATCTTTGATCGGGCCTGCCAGCACTTGCTGATCGGTGAAGGTCAGGATCAAAGCCGTGCGGTCACCTGCGATCGGCGATCCCAGCCCTTTCGTTGCCGCCCCGCTCGCCTCCGCCGGGATCAGCATATTCATGGAAGCCAGTAGCGAACTGCTACCCGCCGTGCCGCTGAAGTTCGCCTTCCGCAACCGCTGGCGCACTGCTGTTCCGTCGGCGACGGGCTTCACCGTCCAGAGCGCGAGGTTCGCATTGGCGGGAGCCCCGACCAGCGTCGTGATGACGGATGATTTTTGCGATAGGTTGTCGGTGTCGATTTGAACAATCACGCCAAATTTTTGGCCGCCCGTGTCAGGCGCGACATCGCCTTCCCTCATCAGGCTGCGGAGAAGAAAGCCACCCGTTGGCAGAGGGGAGGGCGTTGCCAGGAGCAGCACGCCGTCGTTGTTGGCGTTCACGCCCGTGCCGACGAGCGTGGCATGAATCAAAGCGTTGGAGCCGACAGTCGCGTAGCGAAGAATGCGAGAGACACGCAGCCCGCTCCCGACGCCCAAGACCTCCACGCCTTTCTGAAGCACCAATGACTGCACGCTGCCGACAAGAGTCCAGAGCCCTTCATTTTGCGCCACTGGTGCGCCTGCGAGCGACGCACGGAAGAGCAAGTTGCCATGGGTTGATTCGCCCAGGAAGGCGCTGAACGTAGCGGTGCTAGGCGTCGCCCCCGGTGCCACTTGCCCTTTCTGAACGAGCAAGGTGCTGGGCAGTCGGAAGAGCGCGGCATTGGTTGCCGTGGCACCGGTCAGGCCCGTTGATACGATAGCGGTGGTGGTGGAACTCATCCCGATTCGAGGGGCGACTTGGCCAAAGTTGATGCCCGAGATGGGACTGGCTTCGCCCTCCAGCAGCGCTGATAGGGGGACATCACTCACGGCGCTGGAGACAAAGGCACCGGAGTCATTGGCCGTTGTCACGACAGTTGAACCCGCGCCACCGAGCGACCGAATGGTGGTAGTGAAGGCGAGTCCACCCGAGGCGACCAATTGCCCGAAGCCGCTGATGCGTCGCCCGTTCATCGTGGTGAGAGAGACGGGCTGGCCTTCGCTGTAGAGAGAGTTGGCAGTGCCTGGAGAGCCGAAGCCCCCTTCGAAGGGCTGCACCACCACCGAGGTGTCATTCAGCGTGGTAAAGCCAGGTCCGGTGTGCTGCGCCAGATACATCATGGAATTCGGATCTCGGCAGACGGGTTGGGTGATTCTCGACGTGATCGCTCCGCCCAGGGGATTCTCCAGAGTGATCGCAGCGAGAAACAATGTGCGTCCACCCCAGAGCCCGGTCCTGCCCGCTAAGCCATTGAGCTGTCCTTGCAGCAGCACGCGTGGGGAACCGCCAAGCACGTCCATGATTTGATAGGCTTCCACAGTCTTCAGTGTCCGCCCGCTCGTGCGGAACATCGTGTCTCCGATCTTGGTCAGGGTCGATACCGGAAGGTTGCGTGTGAGACCTTTCAGCACCGTGATCTCACTGTCGCCATCGGAGATGAGGCCAGTGTCGCCGACTAGCTTGACATCGAATCCAAAGTCCGAGAACACATTCCCTAGTTTGTTGAACGTGCGGACGATTTGGCCCGAGTTCGCATCGAGAAGAAACACAACGCCCTCCGCCTGCCCTACCAGGGCCAGTCCGTCATCAAGGGCAAGCGTTGAGCCGATCAGGTTCGCACTGAGGTCCCCTCCGATCCGGCGCAATTGGGCAAACGTGCTGGCGTTAAACAGATAGATGGCAGGTGGCGGACGAATGACTCCAACCCTGTCATCGGCTGAGCTGATGGCAATGATATTGCCAGAGATGGCGACCGAGCGACCAAAGAACTTGTTGGCCGCACCGTCACTGGCTCGCAGCTTAGCAAGCTGGGTAGGCGCTGGAATCGAGCGGCCTTCGATACCGAGATCAAAGACATAGGCCGCGCCTGCACTGCTACCCCGATCATCATCCTTGAGAGCACCAATCACCGCCAGATTGCCACTGACCGCGAGGGCGTTGCCGAAGGTATCCCCAGCTTGGCCATCGTTAGCTAGAAATTTCACCGGCGCGCCACTGATCGCGAGGTCGAAAAGATACACCGCCCCGGCACCCGCACCCAGTCCATCATGTTCTGGCGCTGAGGCGAGCACTCGCTTGCCGCTGATGGCTACTTGGGTGCCAAGGACATCGCCAACCAATCCACTGGGGTCAGTTAGCTTCTTCACCAGGGCCCCATTGAGCAGGTTGAAAACAAAAGCCGCTCCTCGGTTCCCACTGTCCGAGGTGTCGCCGACGACCAGAAGATCTCCTTCAGCGGCCAGCGAGCTGGCAAGTCCGGTCAGCGCGATCCGGCGAATGAAGCGAAGGGTCGCGGTGTCGTAAACGAAGCAAGCCCGTTTGACGGTTCGGGTGACGGGGTCGGTGAAAGCGCCTGAGGCGACCAGCCATTTACTCGTCAAGGCACACAGGGGCACGGTGCCGGAGAAGGTGCCGACCGTCGCTGGCGGCGAAGGCAGAGCGACAATGGACGGCTCCACAGCCATCAGTGGAGCGGTGAGTAGCGAGCACAAAACGATAGCAATGGTGGGTGTCTTCATAGAGCAAGGCTTCCTGGCGATAGGGGTTCAGGCCTGAGCTAACAAATGACTGTGTCAGGCTGCGATCAGCGTCGCAGCCTCCACCCTGAGTGCAATTTGCAATCTAGCTATCTTGACCTAGGCGCGGTGCGCTCTTCCCCGTTCGAGCACTGAGTGTTGGGCGATGACAAGCGAGCGATCTTACGCTCCCGTTTCCACGTGTCTGGACAGCTACCTTCCCTCGATCTCCCCATCCGCGCTGCGACTGAAACAGCCCTTGCTCACGGCATCACCCCTGACCGTTGCGACATTCTGCAAAATGGTAGCACGCTGGTGCTGCGACTGACGGAGACGCTGGTGGCGCGGGTCGTTCAGGACACGGAGGGACCGCGACAGGGGACCGAATGGTTTGCGCGTGAGAATGCGATTGCGCAGCACCTGACGCAGCAGGGCGCACCCGTGATTCCCCTGCATCCGGAGCTGCCACCGGGGCCGCATGAGCACCTGGGCTACCCGATAAATTTCTGGCAGTTCGTGACCAGGGTCGATGCTGAGCCCGAGCCGAGCGAGATCGGCCGCACACTGCGCGCGTGCCATGAAGCCATGCGCTCTTTCACGGAGCTTCTGCCCAAGCTAGCGATCCTCGCCGAGAGTCTCGCTATTCTCGATGAGCGCGAGCTTTTCCCCCACGCCACGCAGCAGATGCTGCGCGATCATTTGCTGCACACCATCGAGGTGCTGGGTGCTTTTCCGCATCAACCCCAACACGGCGATGCCCACCTGGGCAATCTCATGAACACCACACAGGGCCTTCTGTGGACGGACTGGGAGGACACGTTCGCAGGTCCCGTGGAGTGGGACGTGGCGTCAGCGATATGGAATGCGAAACTCCTCGATGAAGACCACGTCACAGTGGATGCGATCTTGGCTGGCTATGGGCCGGTGAACGAGCAAGCGCTGCACCAGTGCTTGATCGGTCGCGCCGCCGTGATGACCGCGTGGTATCCGATCCTGTATCCCCATCCGAATGAGGAGCGTTTGTCCCGCCTTCAGCGGCGCATTCAGTGGTTGGAAACGATGAAAAGCTGAAGGCCAAAAAGAGGGCGGTCGTGCTTGGGTGAAAGCTCTGCAAATGCCGATTGGCAACCAAGGACGGGCATGTATAAATCCGGCGCTTAGCCCATCGCCATCCCTACTTATGAAATTGACATCCACTCTGACTGCTATCGTCGCCAGCCTCGCGCTTACCTCGCTTGCCTTCGCGGACCTCATCGTCTCCTACCCCAACCAAGAAGAGCCCGTTTTCACCGTTCAAGCCCCCGATAGCTGGGAGTTTGAAGCCGGTAAAGACGACGAGCCCTGCACCCTGACCAAGGGTGACACGGTGCTCTATTTCCGCACGGTGGAAGGCACCGAAGCAGGGATCAAGGAAGCGATTGAAGAGACCTATGAATACGTGAAGGACGAGTATCCAGCGGCCGAGCTCCCAACGCCCGAGGAAACCAAGATCGACGGTAAAGATTCCTTGGCAGCTGCTGGCAGTGGCAAGGACAAAGACGGCGATGTGTATCACTTTGGCTTCGCTTGGGTGTTCATCAACGACACCACCATCGCCGAGATCTGGTTCGAAGCTCCGGAGTCCGATGAGAAGCTGGGTGATGAAGCCGCTCAAATTTTGAAGTCTTTCAAGGTGAAGGTGAAGTAAGCCTCGCCTGATCACTTGACGATTGGATCGCCGCATCGTGAGATGCGGCGATTTTTTTGTGAACCTTCCATGTCAGCTGCCGAGATCACCGATGCTGCGTCGCGACTGTGCACCGCCTGCGGGCTGTGTTGCAATGGCGTGCTGTTTCACATCGTCCGGTTGCAGCCCAGCGACTCGGTGAAGCAATTGGAAGGGCTGGGCATGAAGCTGAATCGGAAGAAGCATGAGCCCTACTTCCGTCAGCCCTGCACCTTCCTCCATGGCTGCACCTGCACGCAGTATGACGCGCGGCCCGCTCGCTGCCGTTTGTTTGAGTGCCAGCTCTTGGCTCGCCTCGCGGCAGGGGAGGGATCGGAGTCCAATTCCAGGCTTGCCATTGACGAAGCGAAGCAGCACGTGGCGGAGGTCGAGCGCCTGCTGCTCAGCCTGGGGAATGTGGACGTGCACCTGCCCTTGATGGAGCGCTCCCTTCAGGTGGTGGAGACCCCTTCGCCTGCGCTAGAGCCACTCATCGCAGCGGTGCGGGCATTGAATGCGGTGCTGAATGAGCACTTCAGGCTGAAGCCGCACGCGCCGCTGTAGAGGTGTGCGGCCTCGCGTTCGTTGCTGGGCGAATGCATATCCCGGAAGCCGCGAAGAAAGCCGTCTTTGCCAAGTATCCCAAGCTGAAGCCAGATGATGTGGCCGTCGGCTTGCACGACCCACTCATCGCCCGCCTGGGCGAGTCCACCGTGCTGGTCGTCGGAGTGTCGGGCGGCAACCCGCCCGCCAACGATGCCACCTTTGACTGCACCGTCAGTTTCAAGATCACTCCCGGTATTAAAGGTGCGGCTCCCCAGCTGACCCTGCTCCAGCGCGGGTCCAGGTCTGCGTGCGAAACACTACTCCTTCTGAGGCGCGTCCGCCGAGGGGTCGAAGGCCTTATTGAAAGGCGGGCCGCGCTCGCCGCCATAGGTTTCCCGCAGATACTCGTCCCCCTCGCTTTGCTTCCGCCGGATCACTGCCGGAGCCACCAAGTTTCCCAGCCGCCGCCTCTCGGCACGCCCCGCCTGCCACTGCTCCCAGGTGATGCGGCGCTCAGGTTTGACGTAGATCTTTGAAGGCGTCATGGATGCCAGTTTAGCTCAGGGTTTAGACTTCGCTAGTTCCTCCTGCACTTCTGCTTTCACGGCGTCAAACTCCGCAAGGCAGTTGTATTTGGCAGAGGCTGCGATGCGGTGCGCCTCATCCCAATTGATGGGGATGCTGCCCGTGAGCACTGCGGACATCAGCTTTTTAGCACAGTCGTCATCCTTCTCGTCATAGCCGCTGACATATTTTCGCGCGGCATAGACTCGCCCTGCGAGAGCGTCTTCGACCGGGATCAAGAGCACTTCTCCGACGAGTGTTTCAAAGATGACGAATGCCTGTTTCGCCAGATAATCGATCTCGCCCAGCAGATCGACCCACAAGTCGCCGATGCGCCAACTCTTGCCGCCGCCATGGCACCGGATGCCGGGAATCTGCCGCATGATCACCTCACGCTGCTCCATCGTCGGCGTCCGGGGGCCTGCCCAGTAGATGTCCGTGTCGCCGGACATGTAGGCCCCGTCCGTGTAGAACTCGATGGCCGAGCCGCCCACCACTACGGGTT
>CAXNNN010000111.1:0-8970 GCA_964203095.1 Verrucomicrobiaceae bacterium
CCACTTCACTTCGATGGGGATCACTTCACTGCCTTGTGGGATGATGAAATCCACCTCGGCTCCATCCTTGGTGCGCATGTAGTAGAGCTGGCCTTTGCCGAGGTAGCACAGGCGTTTCCAGAGTTCGATGCCGACCCATTGCTCAAAGATGGGGCCAGGGTTGCTGAGCACCGTCTGTGGGCTCGCTGGCAGTCCTGCGGCGGCGTGACGAAGGCCAAGATCAAAAAGGAAAAACCGAGGGGTTGAGAGCAGTTGCTTGCGTGGGCTGCGTGTCCAGGCGGGCACAGTGAAGCCTAGGAACATATCCTCCAGCAACTGGTAGTGAGCCTTCACAGTCGGCTGTGCGAGGGCGGCTTCGTTCGAGATGGCGGCGTAGTTGATGATCTGCCCAGACTCGGCAGCGGCAAGCTGGAGGAAGCGTTGAAACTTGCCCCAGTCGCGCACCAAGCCCTCGCGGCGAATCTCTTCTTCCAGATGCAGCACGGCGTAGCCATTGAGCATAGCATCCCGATCTTCCTCGTCTGCGGTGACGATGCCCGGCAGATCGCCATAGGCCAAGCGCGTCATGAGATCGGCTTCTGGAAAGCGATGGTGACTGGGTGGATCAAACGCCATCTCGATCAAACTTTCGCGTTTGCCCCTGGACGACCTGGGCGGCGGGCGCTCAGCCATCGTTAGAGGGTAAAGATGATGCACAAAACTGCGACCCGGCAGCAGGTTCGCACCTGCTTGCCACAGCTTCCGAGCGGAGCTGCCGCATAGAATGAATCGCCAGCGCTTTTTGTCTGAGTCGTAGAGGTGCTGCACGGCATCAAAGATGAGCGGAACTGCCTGCACCTCATCGACAAAGATGAAGTGCGGTTCTTTCCTGGCTGGCATGGCCTGGCAAATCTTGATCAAGCGTTCCGGCTCTCTCAGAAAGCGGGACCGTTCTCCAGGATCAGCAAGATCAAAGAGGTGCGCGTCATCTGGCAGCAATGAACGGATGAGCGTGGACTTGCCCGTCTGCCGCGCACCGAAGAGGATGTGGACAAAAGGGCGTGCAAGTTTCGCAGCCAGCGTGGACGCATACCAGCGATCAAACATGCGCCCAATGTGAGGCGCGAAATCTAAATGTCACCTTAGATTTCGCGTCTTTATCTAAGATTAGCCTTAGATTTATCGGGTGGCAGGGCGGCGGCTCAGTGCCCGCATTACCACTTAGCTACACATTGAACCGCCACTCGACGACGTCGCCGTCGCGCATGACGTATTCTTTGCCTTCGATGCGCAGCTTGCCGACTTCGCGGCACTTGGCTTCTGAGCCGTACTGCACGAGGTCATCGTAGTGCACGATCTGCGCCGCGATGAAGCCGCGCTCGAAGTCGCCATGGATGACGCCCGCTGCCTGCGGGGCCTTCATGCCTTTGATGATGGTCCAGGCGCGGGTTTCCTTCTCGCCGGTGGTCAAATAGGTCTGCAAGCCGAGCACATCGAAAGCGCCCTTGATCAAGCGTGACACGCCGCTGTCATTCACGCCGAGGTCGGCCAAGTAAGCGGTCGCGTCTTCATCTGGGAGATCGACGAGTTCATTCTCAATCGCGGCGCTGATGACCACGGCACGAGCATCGTGATTGGCGGCGACGTGCGTGCGCACCTTGCTCACAAAGGGGTGAGCGTCTGGCGTGTTGGCGGCTTGTGCGAGTTCGGCCTCAGACACGTTGCACGCGTAGATGACGGGCTTCGAGCTGAGCAGGAAGAAGGACTTCAGCAACTTCTTCTCGTCGTCGTTGAGTTCGCACGTGAGCGCGGGCTTGCCTTGATCGAGGTGGGGAATCAATTTGTCGCACAGGGCGAGATCGGCCTGCGCTTCCTTGATGCCTCGCTTGGCATCCTTTTCGACCTTGCCCTTGCGCTTGGTCACGCCTTCGAGGTCGGCGATGATGAGTTCCGTGTTGATGACTTCGATGTCGCGAATGGGATCAATGCTGCCGTCCACGTGATGGATGTCGGCATTCTCGAAGCAGCGCACCACGTGCACGATGGCGTCCACCTCGCGAATGTTGCTGAGGAACTTGTTGCCCAGGCCTTCGCCTTTGCTCGCGCCCTTCACAAGGCCCGCGATGTCCACGAACTCGATCGCAGCAGGCACCAGCTTGGCCGCCCCGCTGATCTTGGCCAGCACGCCAAGACGCTCATCGGGGACGGTGACCATGCCGATGTTCGGATCAATGGTGCAGAAAGGATAGTTGGCGGCTTCCGCCTTCCGCGTGCGGGTGACCGCATTGAAGAGGGTGGATTTGCCGACGTTGGGGAGACCGACGATGCCTGCGCGTAACATAGGGCGCGGAGGCTAGCGAGATGCGCGGCGGGTGCATCTGGAAAGATGACGTGTCACGGGATTGGCAACACAGGGATTCCAGACGTATGGACTGCTGTGCTGTCGCCCCTGCCACCTACCCGTCCGCCCTCAACTGACGCCACCCAAGCGCAGGGACCGCGCGTGCATTCGTTCCATGTGCATAGCAAGTCGCCACTGCTCGGCTGCGGGCTTGTGCTGATCACGATGATCGCCGGGGCGGTCCTGGCCGTGCTGGCAGGCGTCGCGGCCTTGTTGGTGGGTGCGGGGTTCGCCCTGCGCCGTGTGTGGCAGGGTCTGTTCGACCGCGTGGCTCAGCCGCAGGCACAAGAGATTCATCGCCCGACGGACCACTCCACCGTGATCGATGTGGAAGTCGTGGAGGTGGAGTCGAAGCGGGAACGTTGAGCAGGTTTAGTCTTTGAGGACGAAGGGTGTCATCCGGCACATGCTGCGCAGTTCGGCCAATTCCCGCTGGGCTTCTGATTCAGGCGCACTTGCCAGCCATTCCAAGTGCTGTGGCGACACCCGTAAGTCAGGGTGTTTTTCTTGGAGCAAGCGGACCTCGGCCAGAATGTTGAAGTGGGCAGGTTCGTTACAGGCGGGCGTGGCGCTAGTTCCCATGGCTGAATTTTGCAGACATGAACCGTGGATTGCAAGCATGCCAAAGCGTGAACACTGAACCGCTCACTTGGCCGCCGGATACACGAGGTCGTCGATCTTGAAGGTCTCTTCGGGAGTGGCCTTCTTGCCGACGAGGTCATTGACGTCGAACCAGGTGATGTAAACGAAGAAGCAGAGCAGCAGCAGCACGCAGGCGTTCATGACGATCTCCATCGCGCGCTGTGGCAGCAGGGATTTGCGGCGGAACATCTCGCTCAGGCCCATGACGATGTGACCGCCGTCGAAGACTGGGAAGGGGAAGAGGTTCATGATCGCCAGATTGACGTTCAGGATGACGCTGAACCACAGGACGAGACGCCAGCCATCGGGAATCTGGAAGAGTGTGGTGTAGGTGTTGAGGATCTTCACCGGGCCGCCCATCTGCTGCACACCGATGTCGCCCTTGCTGCTGAACAGCGCGCCGAAGGTGCGGAACATCATGGTCGAAGCCTTCGCAATCTGGTCGCTAGGCTGCGGGTGCACGAGTCCCATTTCCTTGGCCACGCTGGGGTCCTCAAAGAGGATGCCGCTGGCAGCCACGCCCTGCACTTCCTTCGGGATGTCCTTGGGCGTTTCTGGGGCGAGGGCGGTGATGTTGATCGTCAGCGTTTCCGCGCCACGCTTCACTGCTAGCTTTACGGGAGCGTTCTTCGCGATCGCATCATAAACGGAATTGGGGCCATACACCGCCACGTCGTTCATGTGCGTGACCACGTCGCCTTTTTGTAGGCCCGCACGTTCCGCAGCACTGCCTTTGATCACGTCATACACCTGGGCAGGATAGCTCCAGAGAAGGCCGACTTTGCGCAGGCCTTTGCGCTCAAACAGAGTGCCGGGAGCCACTTTGAAGCCGGTCGGAATGTCGAGTGTCTGTTTCTCACCGGGGCGCTTCACCGTGAAGACAATGGTGTCGCCCTTGCTGAAGGCGATGCGCTCGATCACACTGTCGATGGGCTCATCCCAGCTATGGACCTCGACACCATCGACCGCAACGATCTCATCGCCCGGTTTGAATCCTGCGATTGCTGCGGGCATGTCAGGCGCCACCCAGCCAATGATCGTGGTATGGATGCGGCGGTCCGGCATTCCAACGCCATAGACGATAAAGGCAAACACCACGGCGAGCAGGAAGCTGAACAGCGGGCCTGCAAAGGCGACGATGATTTTGTCGAGCGGCGAGATTGGCGGCAGGCTCTCGGTGCTCGTGACTTCTCCTTCAGCGCCACCCATGGGGGCCATTTGCGGCAGGGCCACGAAGCCGCCGAGAGGGATGCATCCCAGTCCATACTCCACGCCGTTGTAAGTCCGCTTCCAGATCGGCTTGCCGAACCAGATGTAAAACTTCTCCACCTTCAACCCGCGCCAGCGTGCGGCGAGGAAGTGGCCCCACTCATGCACGAGGATCATGAGGTTGAGCACGCAAATCGCCTCAAAGAGGACAATAATGCCGCGCACGATGGTGCCGAAGGTGCCGAGGGATGAAAGCCATTCCATAAAAGTCGATGAGGTGGTCAGGGATACGTGCGTGGCCCGGAGGCTGCGCAATAAAAGGGCGGAAAGCTACGCGCCCGCAGCCTGCCTAGCAATGGCGATGGGTTGCTACTTGCAGTTTTTTTATCGTGGGGGAAGGATCGCCGACCACGTCACATGTTTGCCTTTCTTATCATCGCCGGTCTCCTCGTCTTCGCCTACGCGTGCCGGACGTTTGAGAACCGC
The DNA here is from genome assembly GCA_964203095.1 of Verrucomicrobiaceae bacterium. Taxonomy (GTDB): domain Bacteria; phylum Verrucomicrobiota; class Verrucomicrobiia; order Verrucomicrobiales; family Verrucomicrobiaceae; genus JAEUHN01. Next base: position 4,718 of record CAXNNN010000111.1, read on the forward strand.
TACATCGCCAAGCTGGGCTGGCTGGTCCTGCTAGCCGCCACGTATCTGGGCGGCTATTTTCTCAGCGGCAGCCACGTGGCGGGCGCGGCATCTGTCAGCCTTTGGTTCATGCTGCCGTGGGTGGAGATCCTCGGCCGCGTGCGCCAGCTCCGCATTCCGCTGAAGAACGAAGTCAGCCAGCGCTTTCCGCCTTCGCGCGAAATCTTCCCGAACCTGGGCGAGATCAGCCGCGAGGTAGAGGAGATGGCATTCACCGAGGCGGAGAACACCGGCTGGCGCTGGGACGAGGCGGATCACTTTGTCCGCCTATTTTACCACGCCGAGTCACGCACGCAGGCGGCGGTCAGCTTGGCGCAGCAGCAGGAGTTCGCCGTGTCCTATGTCAGCGTGACCTCGCGCGCGGTGGACGGCCGCATTTTCACCACGTCGAACTACCCGTTCAGCTACACCATGAAGTTCAGCCCCAAGCACAAGCTGAACCGCTTCGTCGCTGCGGAGTCCTTTGAGGAGCTGATGGACGCGCATCGGGACTTCCTGGATGACAACGAAATCACGACTGAAATGCTCGCCGAGCAGGACGCGGATCACTTGGGCGATGGGTTGGCCACGGACATGCAGCAGCAGATTCAGCACAATGTCAGCATCGGCGTGCTGGAGCCAGCGGGCGAAGATGTCTTCCGCTACACGTGGCGGGGCTGCTGGTTCCTCTGGCTGCAAGTGGTGAAGGACATGATCCGCGTGTAGCTTCCAAGTGCCGCTCTAGCTACTTCCGCATCTGTTCCATCAGAGCATCGGCCAGGGCTTCGTCGACATCGTTGCGGTCGGGTGTGCCTTCTTGAGCCCCCATTTTCTTGGTGGCCAAGGAGCCGGCGACACACGCGGCACGCAGAGACATTTCCAGCATTCGCCCCTCGGACCAACGCGCCGCAAACACCCCCGCGAAGCAGTCGCCGGAACCTACAGTGTCCACTGGTTGCACCAGGATGCTGGGCACCTCGAACGAGGGCCCGACTTTCGAGAAAGCCAGGGTCGAATCGGCCCCACGCGTGACGATCAGCGTGTGAATGCCCAGCTCGCGAATGCGGTCGCGCACCCACCCTATCTCGCCCAAGCTGAGCACGGGCTGGCCGCAGAGCTGCGCGGCCTCGTGCTCATTGACCACGACGAAGTCGATCTCCACCTCCCCCCAAGGGAAATGGTCGCGCCAAGGCGATGGATTGAGGCAGGTCGTGGTGCCCATGTGGCGGGCGAGTTTCAAGCCTTCAACCACGGCCCCGATAGGCACCTCAAACTGGGCAAGCATGATCGTGCCGCGCGCGATGGCGGGCTGCTGCGCGACGACTTCATCTGCTGTCAGCGTGTCATTCGCGGCGAGGCAAACGACGATGGTGTTCTCCGCCTGCGCGTCCACCGAGATCATCGCCATGCCAGTGGGCGTGCCCGCCCGCTTCACCACGCCGTCGGTGTTGATACCGTGTTCGTTTAGCATCTGCACATACGCCTGGCCAGCGCTGTCATCGCCCACACAGCCAATCATGAAGACCTCCGCATCTTGCTTGGCGGCGGCTACGGCTTGATTGCCACCCTTGCCGCCAAAGCGATAGAGCAGCTGTTTCGCCACCACGGTGTGACCGGGCGGTGGCAGCGCCTCGACCTGCGCGATGCAGTCGCGATTCAGTGACCCCAGAACGACGACTTGGCCCATGGTGTGAGAGAGGTAAAAATTAGGCGGCCTCGTTGCGCTTAGCTTCGTCCCAGGCAGCATCCATTTCGGCCAGGGTCGCATCGGTCAACGCCTTGCCTTGCGCGAGGATCTGCTGCTCCACTGCGTCGAAACGGCGTGTGAAACGATCATTGGTCGCCGCCAGTGCCGATTCCGCATCCACGCCCAGCTTGCGCGCCAGGTTCACCACGCTGAACAAAAGGTCGCCCAGCTCATGCTGAAGCGCAGCGGCATCTCCGCTAGCCACGACTTCCTCCAGCTCGCTGGCTTCCTCGCGAATCTTGCCAAACACAGGCGCGATGTCCGGCCAATCGAAGCCCACCTTCGCCGCTTTCTTTTGCAGCTTCTGCGAGCGCATCAAGGCTGGCAGCCCCTGCGTGATGCCATGCAGGTAAGGCTTCGGCGCATTGCCCTTCTCCTGCTGCTTGATCGCATCCCACTGAACCAGCACGGCCGCGGAGTTGTCAGCATTGGATTCGCCAAACACATGCGGATGGCGGCGGATCAGCTTCTCCGTGATATTCGTGGCCACGGCATCCAGATCAAACATGCCAGTCTCGCCTGCGATTTCGGCATGAAGCACGGGCTGCAAAAGCAGGTCGCCCAGCTCGTCCTTGATCAGCGCTGGGTCACCGCTGTGGATGGCCTCGGCCACCTCGTAGGCTTCCTCGATGACATGCGGAATGAGCGATTCGTGCGTCTGCTCGCGATCCCACGGACAACCGCCCGGCGCTCGCAGGCAATGAACCACGGCGCGCAAGCGTTCCAATGGCGGCAGGTCAGCGGAGGGAATCGGCAGAGGCATGGCCGACAGTGGCCAAGCCTGCGCGCACTGACAAGGCTGTGATGCGCCTGAGTTGAAAGTTGATGACTGAGCATTAGGCACCAGAGGATCCAGCGCCCGATGCCAACCATGCTGCGGAGGGACGAAGCTGATGGCAGCTCTCTGCACTCAACCTGCATCACTCAATTCTCATCTCAACATCTGCCCCACATCTCGGTGGGATTGCTGAAACGCGGGGCCGAAGTCGGCATAGACCCTGGCATCATTTGTGTGATCGACGCCTGTGTCATCGGCTTGGTATTGGAGACCTGAGAGAAGGCAAAGGCCAGCGCGGCGTTCAGCTCCTCCAGCGTGGCCTCTTCCAAAGGTGGCTCAGCGGGACGAGCAGCCGCTTTGGCATCGGCGGGCGTAGCAGGCGGTGTTGCAGGCAGGCAGGGCCACATGACTTGCGTCATCAGCGGCGCAGCAGGCAACTTGGAAGGCATGGCCCGGGGCGCTGGCTCAGCCGCAGGCTTTGCATCCCTGGCAGGCATAGGCGACAAGGCGGGCATCAATGGCAGCATCGCGGCCACACTCGGGGCCGATTGCTGAATGGATTTCTCCGACTCGCGCAGGGATTCACGCAGCTTGTGCAGTTCCTGGAGCTGCTGGTCAAAAGTGCCCAGCACTTCGTCCAAAGTCTGGTGCAAGGCCATGGTGGCCAAGCTGACCCGCGCCCGCAGGGCTGCCAGCGAAACGGTGGGCGATGCGTAGTCCTGGTGAGCGGGAGTGGAAGAAGGAGTCATGGCAGAAAGGAAAAACGCGGGAAATCTGCCATAAATACCATAATCACTCAAGGTATTTCATCTTTGGTGACTCGTTGAGCGTCGAAAGCGCTCTCGCTGCGCCCCTTCATCACTCCTGCACTGCCCGCTTCCTCGCGAACATCCAGGTTTGCAGCTCCGGGTTTGGATACACCAAGCCGGTGATCCCGTGGCCTGCGCCAGTCAGCTCGCTGTATTTGCCAATGCCGCCGAGTTCGGCGATGGCCTTCATCACATGGCGCGTGCGCTCCACCGGAACCATGTCGTCTTTGTCCCCGTGAAAGGCCCAAATGGGCACGGCCTTCAGGGCTTCCGCATTCTTGACATCACTGCCACCGCACAACGGCACCACCGCCGCCCACACCGTTGGATACTTGAGCGCGAGGTTGAACGTGCCAAAACCGCCCATGCTGGAGCCCGTCAAGTAGAGGCGATTGGTGTCGATGGGCAGCTTGTCCGTGAGGTCGGCGACGAGGGCCATGAGGTTGTCGGCGACTTGCTTGTTCCAGCCGATATCGGCATCGGGACACTGCGGCGCGATCATAAAGCACGGATTCTTCAGTTGGCACTCCGGATCGGTGAAGACACCCGTTGCCCCGCCCATCTGCGAGGTGTTGTCACTGCCGCTCTGGCCGGAGCCGTGCAGCCAGATGACCAAAGGGTAGCGCTGCTCGCTGTCCCACTTCGGGTTGCCAAAGAGCTGGTAGTTCAGGCCCTGCTTGCTGGTCATCTGCACGAAGGAGCCAGTGATCTGGTCGGCATACACGCCCTTGGTCAGGCTGACATCCAGCGCCTCCTCATGTAGCAACCCGGCGATGTATTTACGATCCTTGGCCCCCAGCGCGGTGAGCGGCACCTTGATGGCTTGCAGGTCTGCCGTGCGCTTGAGCCGCACTTCGTCCGCGTTGAATTCCAGCAAGTCCGCCTGCATCTCGCGGCCATC
>CAXNNN010000112.1:0-8810 GCA_964203095.1 Verrucomicrobiaceae bacterium
TTTCGATGAGGCTGTTGTCATGCGGGATTATCTCGTCGAATGCGGCATCCCGTCTCAATCCATCTTGCTGGACAGCAAGGGCATCAACACTGCCGCGACTGCGGAGCATACCCAAGCTTTATCGAAAGAGCGTCATCGGCATAGCGCGCTGGTGATCACCCAATATTTTCACGTATCACGAAGCGTCCTAGCAATGAGGCGTGCCGGCATTCCTTCAGTGTATTCAGCAGGTGCCAAATACTTTGAATGGCGGGACGTCTATTCGATTCCTCGCGAGCTGGCTGGCTATGTTGCGTATTGGTTCAAGTCGTTCGGTGTTGATTGATTTGATCCAAGGCCAATGCATTGCGAGTGCGGCCACTTCACAAACAAGCTCTGGTGCCGTTCTTCAGACTTCAGCCACGTAACGACGAAATTGTTTCCCTCGAGTCACCCAGGCATACACTTCCAACGCACGCTGCCTTGCCGCTGAAGCACGCACCGACCTCTCAGCGGCTTCTCGTGAGAACTCCATCAACACTTGGGCGAGTTGAACTACCACCGCATCTGGCTCCGATGCCTCCACTTTCCACCCGCACCCCTCGCTAACAATCCATCCCGGACCACCACAGTCGAGACAGAGGATTGGCAAGCCAGCGCACATCGCTTCAATGACCGCGTTGCCGCCGGAGTCATGCAGGCTGGGGTAAAGAAAGCCATCGGCCTGTGCATAGGCTTGTAGCACTTGATCGCGTGGCAAGGCACCGCAGAACTCCACACGATTCGCAATGCCCAAGCGCTGAGCTTCAGCCTCTAGCCAGACACGCAGGGGCCCGTCACCGATGATGCGATACCGCAGCGTTTTGTCCTCGCACTGAGCCAAGGCGCGCAGGCCGAGATGCACGCCTTTCCATGCAATCAATCGTCCCACGTAAAGCAAGGTCAACGGCTCATTCTTCGCACTTTGCTCTTGGCTCTTAGCTGCCTGAATCTGCGCGATCTCGTCATCCGACAACGCTACCGCAGGCAGCACTTCCACGCGTTTGGCCCCGAGCTTGCGCAACTCCGCAGCGGTGTCTTCGGTCACGCCGAGACAGAGCTCGCTACGGCGCACACACCAACGCAGCAAGGGATCGAAACGAGCCGCCTTAATCAAGCCAACGCGTGCAGCCTCCACTAGCCACGTCTTCCAACCAAATTCTTTGAAGAACGACAGCGGTGCTTTTTCAGCACCACCCACAGGACCGAAAATGAAGGGGGTGCCCAGCAGGTGCAACAGGCTGGGCGTGTTGTATTTCACGAAGGTCACGTGCTGACAGACATCAAAGCCGATGCGCTGGTGCAATCGCCACGCGTGTAGCAGGGCCGCGAACTGCCAAAGGTAATAGTAAAGCCACCACACTGCGCCACTGCCGGGGAGACGTTCGGCCAAAGCGGAAAGCACCGGGATGCCAACAAACTCAAAGTGGAGGTTGGGGTGCTGAGTCTGATCGAAGGCAGCCTCCACACGACCTCGCCAACCTTCATGCACAAGCACCCAGACCTCGTGCTCCTTCGACAGTTGCTCCACCGTGTTCCACCCCACACCAGGCTCGGAGCCGTGGCCGGGGCAGCAACTGAAGGCAGAAGCGAGAAGGCGCACGGGTCGTGTTCGATGTTCACGCTTTAGCGTGTGAATCGATTTCCTGACACGCTAAAGCGTGAACACCGAACAAATGCCGCGATGTGATCTCATTCACGGCCCAGCGCGCGTGCTCAGCGATCAGTTCATTCACATCCAGCGCAGCCTCTCGCAGCGCGGGCAAGTCCTCCTCCGTGCCGACATTGCCGAGCACCACGCAGACATTGCGCAGGAAGGCGGGGCGTTTGATGCGCTTGATCGGGCTCTTGCGAAACAACTCGCGGAACTCGTCATCGGTCAGGGTGAGGAAGTCGCGAAGCTTCCTATCGAAGACGGACTCACGGGCCTGGAAGGTGGCTTCGTGCGAGAGCTGGGCAAAGCGGTTCCACGGACAGGCGGCGAGACAGTCGTCACAGCCATACAAGCGATTGCCGATGGCCTTGCGGAACTCGATGGGGATGCTGCCCTTGTGCTCGATGGTCAGATAGGAAACGCAGCGCCTTGCGTCCATGCGATGCGGGGCGGTGATCGCATTCGTGGGACAGGCATCCATACAGCGTGTGCACTTGCCGCACAGGTCTTTGGATGACGTGTCCGGCTCCAAGGGCAGCGTGGTGATGATCGTGGCGAGGAAGAACCAGGTGCCGAAGTCGCGATGAATCTGCATGGTGCTCTTGCCATTCCAACCCAGGCCAGAATCGCTAGCGAAATCGCGCTCCAACACGGGACCGGTATCGACGTAATGCCGCTGCGTGCCACCGTTCGCTTTCAAAAAGGCATCCAGTTCCCACAGCTTGGCTTCGATGAGATCATGGTAATCATCGTTCCAGGCGTAGCGGGCGATGCGGTAGTCCACGCTCGGCCCGGTGCCCTGATAATAATTCATCGCCAGCACGACGACGGACTGCGCACCGGGCACGACGAGACGCGGATCGGTGCGGCGCTCCACATTGCGAGAAAGCCACTGCATGTCGCCATACTTCCCATCGGCCACCCATTGCTCGAAGACGTCTTTATGAGCAGCAGGCTTTGCCTCCGCGACACGGCAGTCGGCAAAGCCCAGGCGCTGGGCTTCGGCAACAAGCTGTGGTTTGAGGTTCATGCGTCCATTCAATCACAGCGGAAGGCAAAGGAAAGGATCGATGGCATCTTGCCATCGTGTGACGGCAGGATGCGGTCACTCCTTGCCGTTGATCTGCTTGCAGGCCTTGACTGTGTTGTGCATCAGCAAAGCGATGGTCATGGGACCCACGCCACCAGGCACGGGTGTGATAGCGCGGCACTTTGGCGCGACTTCGTCAAACTTCACATCACCGACCAGCTTGTAGCCCTTGGCACTACCAGGGTCTTCGACACGGTTGATGCCGACATCAATGACGACCGCACCTTCCTTGACATGCTCAGCCTTGATAAACTCAGGACGGCCAATCGCGGCGATAATGATGTCCGCCTCGCGGCAGACCTTGACCAAGTCCTTGGTGCGCGAGTGCGCGACGGTCACGGTGGCATCACCGCCTTTGCCCTTGGCCATGAGCAGCAAGGCCATCGGCTTGCCCACGATCATGCTGCGGCCCACGACCACCACATTCGCCCCGGCAGTCTCAATGCCAGCAGCAATGAGCAAGCGCTGGCAACCCAGCGGTGTGCAGGGCACAAAGCCGGTTTTGTCTTCCATCGCGAGCTTGGCCACGTTCACGGGATGGAAGCCATCCACATCCTTCGCCGGGTCGATGGCGCGCACGATGGCCGCTTCGTCGATGTGCTTCGGCGGAGGACTCTGCACCAGAATGCCATGCACGGCGGGGTCAGCATTCAGCTTCTGCACCACGGCCAGCAATTCTTCCTGCGTCGTCTCAGTAGGGAGTTCCAGCTTCACGGAGTGCAAACCCAGATCCTGGCACTTCTTGTCCTTCGACCGCACATAGGCACGCGAGGCTGGATCATCCCCCACGAGCACCACGGCCAGCCCGGGCTTCAATCCACGGTCTGCCAGCGCGGCGATGTCGCGTTTGCATTCCTCCAGCACCTGGCTGGCGACTTCATTCCCACTGATCAAGGTCATGCTCGCCGTTCGCGGAAAAGCATGACGGAATCAAGCTCATGATGATTTCTTCCGACTCTGCAAGGCGCGGCGAATGGCAAGCACTACAACCGATCCGACGGCGGCGATGCCTATGCTTTCAAAATTCACGCCAGTCATGCTCATGCCGAAAAACCGAGTTCCAAGGTACCCGCCCAACAATCCGCCAAGCACACCCAGGATGATGGTTTTGAAGAGGCCGTTCCCGTCATCGCCTGGATGAAAGAGCTTGCCGAGAATGCCTCCGAAGAGGCCCACAATGATCCACGAAAAAAAGCCCATAATGGGGTGACCTTACGAGACTACCGACCCATGGGCCATCCTTATTTCGAGCCGCTCACGCGCACACTCTCACGCTCCACACTGGTGATGTAGGCCAGGGATTTGTAGTCGCGACCGGAGACCTTGGGCTTGATAGCACGCACGGCCTTCAGCAGTGGCGTCAGGTCTTTTTGACCGGTCCAGGCATTCAGGACGGAAAGCAGCACAGCGGGATTGCCGGGGTCGGCGTTCAGCAGTTCCACCGTGATCCCGCGCAGCAGTTGATCGGACCAGCGCTCTGGCATCTGGCCTTCATAAGACAAGTCCTCTGCCTGCCGGAAAACATCTCTGGCGACTCCATGCTTCAGGGCATTCATCAAGATGTCGGCACCACTTTGTCCAACCTCCAGCTTGGCCACATGCAGGGTGTAGAGAAACCAAGGGGCGGGTGGAGGCGAACCATTGACCACTCCACCTCTAGTTTTCCCAGCGATGCAATCTGAGGCAAGCCGCACCAACCATACCTCTTGCAGGTCAGACTCCATCGGCGCGCGCAGTTGGCAGACATCATCCAGAACTCTGCTCAACCATGGGCTGGCCATGAAGCCATGATCGCGTGCATGCGACAGGCAGACCGTGGCAAGTCGATGCGACACATCTAGCATCAGCGCTTCATCAGCGGAATGAAGCTTCAGCCAATCTCGACTGCGCAGCCACGGCTGTTCATCGCCATTGGCTAGAGCAGCCAGTGCGAGGGTGAGTGGACGGCGAATCATCTGCGCACGCTGGAACGCCGCGGCATTTGCCGGCAAGGCAGACTGCCAAAGGCTCTCAATGGGGGTCGCCTGCAACAAGCTAGGGGCCAGCACACGGGCAGCACTGAACGAGTCAAGCATGGTGTCCTGCGCATGCTTCAATGCAGCGGGCTTCAGCGTTACGGTCTCCGCCAACCATCGTTTCGCTTCCGCAGCCAAACGCTGATCTCGTGTGAGCGAAGGCGATTGCCAGGGTGAGTCATGCACTTGAGCGACCTGCACACGAGCTAGGGTGCGCACCGCTGGGTCAGAGATTGCCTCGTCAAGCCAACCCAGGGCCGCGACATCATCGTTGCGGAAGGCAACGCCTAGCGTGTCATCCAGCGTCGGCATCACTCCACTGGCATAGGCCATGACTTGCTTGAGTTCACTCGCGCAGCGATAGCGCGCCAAGATGAGGCGCGCACCACTTTGCGAGCGATAGGCCACGCGATAGCTGTCAGCAAAGCTGGCGAGGTCAGCCACTTGCTCACTGCGGCAGAAGGTCTCCAGCAAGTGCAAAGCCGTCGCTGTGTTCACACTGAAGCGCTGCCACGCAGGCAGGTTGCCTAGCTTCTGAAAGCGAGCGCGATGCAGCCACGCTTGGCGGAGTCGAGCCGCCAGTTCATTCCAGGAATCATCCTTCGGGCAGCGATTGAATGCGGGCAGGAACTTCTCCCAAATAGCACCAGAGGTCGGCCATTCCTGTTCCAACAAAGGCAGCACCGCTTCCACACAAAGCTGCAGATCACGGCCTTCCAGGGTGCGGACCGAATCGCAAAGCAGCGCTGCGAACTGCGCGCGCAGGAGTGAATTGCTGCTCAGTTCCCTGATGCGAGAACGCAGGTGCGCTAAGGACGGATCATCTGCATGCCGCAACCCCAGGCCGAATGACATTTCGAGAGCCACTTGCTTTAGCGGACCCTTTCCTGCGGCAAGCTTGGCAGCTTCATCGCGGACGATCGCCTCATGCCAGCGCGACAGATGTGCGCCCAAGGCGTGGAAGGCAAAGAGCAGCGTTTCGCGCTTCTCCTTGCCCATGGTCTTCTTGATCTCGGTTAGCAGAGCCTGTGTCGCACCGCGAGGATCAGCCAGCCCCTGCGCTTGCAGGAAGAAGCCGTGAAGGGCTGCTGCATCCGTGGGCGACGGATACAGAAAGGTCTTCTGCTGTGCCGGACTGCAAAGCCTCGCACTCAGTGCCAGGGTTTGCAGCGAGGACGCCTTCTTGCCCACACTCTCCAACAACGCGGAGGCAACATTGAAGCCGTTCACGTAGCTGCGACCTTTCCAACTTCCCTCCTTTTGTGCTGATTCGATGAGTGTCGCTGCGTGCTGCAAGACTTGCACCGCCATGTCGACATCGAAGGCCAACAACTCGATGCAAGTCTCCACCGTCTGGTCTTCCCAGGCGGTGTGCGAGATGCCAAAATCGCTCTGGGCGAGGAAAGTCTCCAGCTTCGCCTGCACTGAAAAACGCAAGCCCGCGAGATATGGCTTGAGCGAAGGCTGCTGGCGGACCTGTGCTTCCATATTGGGCCAGACCAACTTCATCGCGCGCAGGATAGCGACTTGCCGTGGCGGCGATAGTTGCGAGAAGTCCGCAGCCGACGGCTCCAACGTCAGCAACAGATCCGGCGCAAACGGGGTCAGCACACCAAGTAGCAATGCGGCACCAAAGTTCGACTTGGTGGATTCCAGCACCGTCGCGAGTGTCGCGCTGTAGTCTGTGCCGCGCTGACGCAGACCATCGGCTAGCGTTCGGAACACACTATCGCCCTCACCTTTCTCAAGTGGATTGAAATGCTTCACGTCGGCCAGCAAGCCGGTGACCTGCAGCCCTGGCAGGAGGTCAGTGATCCGCGAAGGCAGCGTGCCCGTCTTTACGAACTGCTCGAAAGGCAGCAGCGCGTCAGCATCCCGCATCGCTTGCAATCCAGGTGACAGCCCCTGCAATGACTCGACCCGCGACGCGCACAGCATCGGAGCAAGAGCAAAAAAACTGGCGACGAACCACCGCATTCGGACTGAGCATAGCGGCGGCGATTTGAATTGCGAGAGGTGATGCACAGGCTTGCCCGCGTGCGCTTGCTGGCCACTGTGGGAGCTCCTTTTCTCATGGCCCGCGACTACACGCTGCATACCTCCAAAGGCTCCGCCTCCGGCATCGACTACCGTGCCGAGCTGAACGAGTCGCAGCACGCTGCCGTCACGAGTCCGCCAGGGCAGGCCTTGGTCATCGCGGGCGCAGGCAGCGGTAAGACGCGCACGCTGACTTACCGCGTGGCTTACCTGCTGGACAACGGCATCGCGCCGGAAAACATCCTGCTGCTGACCTTCACGAACAAGGCTGCACGCGAGATGCTGGAGCGCGTGCAGTCGCTGGTGCCGGTGGAAACGAAGCGCCTGTGGGGTGGCACCTTCCACTCGGTCGGTAATCGCCTGCTGCGCCGTCATGCCGAGGCGCTGGGCTGGCGTCAGGGCTTCTCGATCATGGATCGCGAGGATCAGAAAGACCTGCTCGACAGCGTGATCGGTAGCGCCGCCATCGACACGGCGGGCTTCCGTTTTCCGAAGGGCGAGGTGCTCGCCGAGATGTTCTCACTAGCCGCGAACATCTGCGTGCCGTTGCAGGAGATCATCGACACTCGCTACCCGTATTTTGATCGCGTGAGCGAGCCGATTCATCGCGTGCATCAGATGTATCGGGAGAAAAAACAGAGCACCAACAGCATGGACTTCGACGACCTGCTGGTGCTGCCCGTGCATTTGCTCAACGAGAACAAAGACATTCGGCTCAGCTACCAGCGGCAGTTTCAGTTCGTACTCGTCGATGAGTATCAGGACACGAATCAGCTCCAGTGCGAACTGGTCGATCTGCTCGTGGGCGACGGTGGCAATCTGCTAGTCGTGGGCGATGACGCACAGAGCATTTATTCATGGCGTGGGGCGGATGTGGGCAACATTCTGAACTTTCGTTCGCGCTATCCGAAGTCGGTCACTTACAAGATCGAGACGAACTACCGCAGCGTGCCTGAGGTGCTGGACTTGGCCAATGCCGCCATCGAAGCGAACCGTGCACAGATTCGCAAAAACCTCGTCGCCGCACGTCAGAGCAAGGGCCTCCTGCCTGCGCTAGTCGCCGTGGACAATCCTTCCGCGCAGGGTGCGTTCGTGGCACAGCGGATCCTGGAACTTCAAGACGAAGGCATCGAGTTCAGCGAGATGGCCATCATCTACCGCGCGCACTTCCACTCGCTGGAAGTACAGATGGAACTAACCAGCCGCGGCATTCCGTTTCAGATCACCAGCGGGCTGCGCTTCTTCGAGCAGGCACATGTGAAAGACGTGGCCGCATTCATGAAGTTCGCGGTCAATCATCAGGACGAAGTCAGCTTCATGCGCATGGTGCGCCTGCTGCCCGGTGTAGGGACTGCCAGCGCATCCAAGCTCTGGAGCGAATGGCTGCGCTGCGAAGGCAGCCGCGAGGGACCCATGAGCACCAAGTTCACCAGCAACCTGCTCAGCTTCAAGGTGCCCAAGAAGGCGCAGAAGACCTGGGAGCAGTTCGCTTACACTTTGGACGAGTTGATGGATGCCAAGGGCTTGCCCGTACCACCTGCGATGATGATTCACAGCATCGTGCAGGGCGTGTATGCCGACTACATGAAGGCGAAGTTCTTGAACTTCGACCAGCGCAGCGACGACCTGGATCGCCTGAGCGACTACAGCACGCGCTTCACTGACTTGTCGGAGTTCCTCAGCCAGCTTGCGTTGCTCAGCGGGGTGGACACGGACGAAACGCCGAACGCAGCACAAGACAAAGATACCGTCACCCTCACCACCGGCCACCAAGCCAAGGGCCTCGAATGGAAGGTCGTTTTCGCCATCTGGATGGCTGACGGCATGTTCCCGAATCGCCGCGTGCTCGATGAAGGAGGCGAGTCTGGCATCGAAGAAGAGCGTCGTCTTTTCTACGTGACCGTGACGCGCGCGAAGGACGAACTCTACCTCATCTACCCGCTCATCTACCACCAAGCCCGCGACGGCGACATCCTACAAAAGCCCTCACGCTTCA
>CAXNNN010000113.1:0-8800 GCA_964203095.1 Verrucomicrobiaceae bacterium
ATGAGTCACCACTCGCAAGTGAATGCGTCTCACGATGGCGTCGGAAACCTGGTGCCAGTAAAAATCTGGTGCGATGTGGTGCTGATACCAGGACGTTCCCTCAATGGTCGTGACACCGTCTTTCTCGGACAGCTTGAACTGGCCGCGCTTATTCTCCCAGTAGCCATTCAAATGCGCAGGTTGCAAGTCACTGTAGATCGACAATTCCTTCATCGGAGGTGGTGAATGGCTGACATCAAACGCCAGCAATGTCGGTTCCTCCCAATGCGTGATCGGTTCCACAAAAGTGCCGGTGGTAAAATCGCAGTAGCGGGTCGAGCCAACATCCTGGCCTTCAAGCCGGACCGCCATCGGGCAGCCGATACCACAACGGAAGAACCATTCTGGCTCGGCGGTGATTACCGGGTAAGCATTGATCAGTTTCCACACTTTATGAATCGGTGCGTTCACCTTGATGGTGGTCGTGATGCTATGAATCGGTGCCTCAGGTTTCACGCGATACTCGGCCGCCATCAGCAAGGGAAAAGAGGCCATGAGCAGCATGAGCGCTTTGGTGGCATTGCGTTGATGTTGAAAACGAGCCAGCCTCAACCCCACCACGGCACCTGGAATAGCGATGACGAATGCCAGAGGGGCAGCCATGATCAAGCAAAGCAGTCCATCAATCGCAAAGACGAGGATCAAAGCTCCTGTCATGAATAGCGACAAGAAACCCGATTTGTAGCAGTCCCAGAAGATGGACTTCCGCTGCTTTATGGTTTGGAGATGTTCCCTTGAATCACTTCTGCCCTCACGGACACCTACAAACTCATGCTTTCTTGCCCTGATGAAGGCAGCCAGCGTCGTGATGATGAAAGGCAGAAGGCAAAACAGCGCGAGGCCGTATTCTTCAGAGAGTTTCGTGGCTCCGAACGCAGCACTAGCACCGAATACCGCCGCTATTGCGGGTGCCTTGATAATGCTCGACTGCTCCTCGTTGCTTGAGTCGGTGTGCATGTGGTTGATCTCTTGAAGTTAGCTAGCCGACACTATTTGAAGCGACTTTTGTCGTCCGCCCGCTCAGATACCAAGCCAGCGCCGAGCAGGTAAACAAGCAGGCATCCTTCACCAGACCGCCATACGGATCGTGCAAGGCTTCGGGGTTGGTGCCGATGACGAGAACCATGAGCACCAGGACGGAGACCGTGGCAACGACTTGCGCCAGCTTCTCCAGCCAGCCGCTGATGAGCATCAACCCAGCGACCATCATCGCGATGCCAAGCCAGTGTAGCGTGGCCTGCGGCGAGCCCCACCACCAGCCGCTGCGCTGCACCATGCAAAGCTGCACGGCTGAAGGATACAGAACCTTGGGCATGAGCCCCTCCCAGAACCAAACGAGGCCGACGGAGAAACGGGCCGCGAGTTTGAGCCGATGGAGATGCGTGAGGTTGAGTTCGGTTTTCATGATTAGGGTCTGCTAGGATTATCGAAAAGCCGCGAGGAAGTAAGCCGCTGCAAAGCCGCCATAGCCGAAGAACAAGGCCCAGTGGGCCACGGTCTGCGGCAGTAAGCCGCGCCAATGGCTGGCCGAGTAGTGCGTCCACTGCATGACGCAGCGAATGCCCCAGAACAGGCCCACGGCGAAGGCGAACCAGCGCATCATCTCGTGCGCTGGCTGCGCGATGTCCGCCGCGAACCGCCAGGTAAGTGTGCCAAAGATCGCGCACGTCAGGCCAATGAAGAAGGTGTGAATGTGAAACACCTCGCGCACCAGCAGCGGCATGTTGGCGATGGCTTTCTGCCAGTGAAGCAGGCGGGGAATCATCGGCCCGAGGATGGCGATGAAGAGTTGTCCCGCCGCAGCAAGGCGCAGCAGGTTGTCGAGGTGAGTGTGGAGGTATGTATTCATGGCTTGCGGGTGTAGAGATGTGTCAATGCTTCGCGCAAAGTGGGGTGGTCGAAGGTAAAGCCCTCATCCATGAGGCGGCGTGGAATGCCTCGCCTGCCTGTGAGAGCAAGCACAGGCTCCGTGCGCATGAACCAGCAGCCGATAGGCACCGCCCAGGCAGGCGTGGGTGGACTCCATGGGCGATTCAGCACATGCCGCAGTTCGCGCATGAACTCGGCATTGGTCACGGGTGCAGCGCTTGTGGCATTGTAGATGCCGCTCATCTGCGAGTCATCCACAGCACGCAGAAAGAGACGCACCATGTCCTGTTCATGAATCCAGCTGATATACTGCCTCCCGTTGCCAACAGAGCCCCCGAGGAAGCAGCGCGTTAACCTCTCGAGGAATTGCAGAGCACCTCCATCGCGGCCCAGCACGAAACTGATGCGCAACCACACACGCCGAGTTGCTGGAGTCGGTGCTTCTTCAAAAGCCTGTTCCCATCGCAAACAGGTCTCGACTGGAATGCCTCTGCCGACCGGCGCATCTTCTTCGGAGATGCGATCGGCAGCATCGCCATAGATCGCAAGCGAACCTGTCTGCACCCAAGCAAGGGGCGGCTTAGCACACCGACGTATTGCCTCGCCAACGACACGGACCGAGTCGACACGCGAGGCATTGATTTCAGCCAATGCCTTGCGGGTATAGCGACAGTTAACATTTTTTCCGGCTAGGTTGATGACCGCATCGGCACCTTCCAGTTCATGGGCCCAAGCCCCAACGGTTTTGCCGTCCCAATACACGGCCCGCGCCGCCAATGTGCCATCATTGGGATGGCGTGTGAGGATGACCGCTTCGTCTCCACGAGCGGTGATTGCCTGTGCCAATAGTCGGCCTAGAAAGCCACTGCCGCCGGCGAGGATGATGCGTTTGTGTTTCATAAGAAAAATCAGTCGATGGCGGCCCAGGCATAGACGGCAGTGATGAAGAGAAAGGCGGCGGTCAGCACGGCGTCGCCAAGGTGATGCCAGATGGTGGTCTTCAGCTCACGGGCATCGAAGACGAACCACTGCACCAGCAACCGCGCTCCCCAGTAAAAGGCGATGACCGCCGCCAGACTGCGGGCAACCGGTTCGCCATCGGCCATGGCTTGGGCGTGCAGCAAGGTTAGCGAACCAAACGTAATCGTGGCCAGCACGATGAAGACGCCATAGACCCAGAACAGCGTGCGCATGAAAGGATGCAGCGACGCGAGCTGGCGCTTCCAATCCAAGGCGAAGGGCACCAACGCACTGGCGATGACGATACCGAAGTGACCGGCACCCGCGATTTTTAGAAGGATAAGCTGGGTGTTCATGGCAGCGCTCCGAGGTTTTCAAAAAAGGGCTGGCAGACGTTCGTCACGAACGGTGCTGGAAAGGCGATGGGCAGCGGGAGCAGCACGAAGGCAAAGGTCCGCAGCCGCCAGAGGAACGGGCTTCTCAATGGGCAGCCGCACTCCAGCCACACCGCCAGGCCTTGCAGTGCGAAGTAGAGTGTCGGGCCGCCGTAGCCGCCGCGCGCAGGCACCGTGACGACCAGTTCATGAACCACGCCCGATACGACAAAGACGATCATCATCGCTGCCTTTGCGCCGAAGCGCCGGGCTGCAGGCTTGAACACTGCGCCGTGCACCAGATCGCGGAAACCATGGTTCCAGCGCCTGCCCCAGAACTCGGTCACTGATGCAGCCAGCAACGGTGCACTCATCAGAGGCTGCACGTCGCGCCCCCGGCTACGCCAGAAGGCCGTCAGCAAAGTGAATACTCCGCCATGCAGTGCCCAGATAAAGCCGATCATGCACAGCCACGTGGCGAGGAAGTCATTCGGTATCCGGCGTGCGATGAACCAAATGAGCAGCGCAACGAGGATGAGGTTGATAATGCCGCGTCGGAGCAAAGGCAGGTGCAGCAATGGCTTGCGCCTAAAGGCCGCGAAATCCATTCCAGGCCACAGAAGCACAAAGGCAACCCTGTCTTCCAAAGCAGCACCATGACTGTGGCGCAGCACCCACACCTTCCCCAGCCAGAACAGCCCCAGAGCGAGACTCCACATTGCCAGCCATCCGTTGTTAACGGTCGTAGCGGTTATTTCTGTATTTATCGAAATCATGGATCAAAAAAAGGGGAGGTTTAGTTTGGCCACGAAAGAGCACAGAGGGCACAATGGCGGGGAAACAGCGATCTGAGTTGGGCCCCTTGTATCCCTTTGTGATCTCTGTGCTCTTTGGTGGCCATAAAAAGTTTATTCACACTCCAAGTCCCAGCAGCTTGAACACTTTGTCCCCCATCTTCACGGCGCGCAGCAGGTTGGGCGTGGACACCTTCTGCACTTGCTCGGCCCAGTGGTTGGACAGCTCGAAAAACTCCAGCATCCCTTGCAGGCGCTCCTTGGTCACGGCATCGGCGCTGCCTTTGACCTTGCTCATCTCCTCGGCGGACTCGCGCAGCAGCTTCAGCGTGGGATCGATCTCGCGGCGCTTCCGCTCCATCATGATCACGCGGAACATCTCGAACACGTCCTTCATGCTTTCGAAGTGGTCGCGGCGGTCGCCTTGCAAATGCACCATGCGCACAATGCCCCAGCCTTGCAGTTCCTTGACGGCGGTGCTGACGTTCGAGCGGGCGAACTCCAGCGTTTCGCAGATGTCCTCGGCATTCAGTGGCTTCTCGCTGAGGTAAAGCAGCGCGTGAACCTGGGCCATGGTGCGATTGATGCCCCAGCGCGTTCCCAGCTCTCCCCAGTGGGTGATAAACTTGCGAGCGGTGGGCGAGAGTTCCTGCATGGCGGTTATTTCTGTTGAAACAGAAATAAACGAAACAAGCAGCCGCGCAACCTTTCTTTTCATCTTTGCCGGCTCCAGGTCCGTATGCCGTGGCATGAAACACCTGCTTTGGATTCTGCCCGCTCTACTTTTACTGGGTAGCTGTGCTTGGTTTTACAACAACTCACGCGCCAACACCGAGACACCGAATTACAAGGTCACGCAGACCGACGGTGCCTTTGAACTGCGAGAGTATCCTGATCTAAAGCTGGCCAAGACGGGCATGGTCTCCGACGCGGATGGCAGCTTCATGCGTCTGTTCGGCTACATCAGCGGCAAGAACGAGCGCGAGGAAAAAATCGCGATGACGACGCCGGTCTTCATCGACCGAAGCACGGGTGCTGGCAGCATGAGCTTCATCGTGCCCAAGGCGGTGGAGGCCAAAGGTGCTCCCAAACCCAAGGCTGACGCCGTGAAGGTCGAAGCCTGGAAGCGCGGCAAGCTCGCGGTGCATCGCTTCGATGGCAGTGCGCGCGGCAAGAATGAAACCGAAGCCGTGCAGAAGCTGCGCGCCTGGTGCAGTGACCAAAAGCTCACGACCGAAGGCGAGCCCGTCTTCGCTTACTACGATCCGCCGTGGACACCGAGCTTCCTGCGCCGCAGCGAGGTAATGATTCGAGTGGTGCCGTGAGACAGAGCCACGGCATCACGTAGAGGTGACATGCGTCTTGTCTGCCTCACCGCCTTACTCTCATTCTCTTGCTTCGCTCAAGACACCCCCTTGCCTTCGGCGAAGCCAGTGCCGCGCGTGCAGGTGTTTCCGCTGCCGCATTCGATTTCTTCCTTCCAACTTGATGGCAAGGAACTGACGGCGAGCCATTACGATGCAGCGGACATGCGGCCGTTCTGGCATCCCATCCTGACCAGCCAGGGCATCAACTTGGTGCGCATGGGGCATCCTTACGATCCGGTGTCGCACAGCCATCACAATGGCGTGTGGATCTCGCACAACGACGTGAACGGTATCGACTTCTGGGGTGACAAGGCGAAGGTGCAGGGCCGGATCATTACGCAACGCGTGGATCGTTATGAAGACGCGGATGATTCGGCCTATATGATCCAGACGAATCATTGGGTGCGGGCGGCGGACCAAGAAATCCAGCTGATCGAGACGCGCCGCAGCGAAGTGGTGCCTCTCGATGGTGCGAGGAGCTGGCTGCTGATTATTGACCTCGAGTTCGCTGCGCCGAAGGGCAAGACATCGGTCTTTAACCCCACATTTTTCGGCCTGGTCGGCGTGCGGGTGGCGAAGACGATCGGCGTGCATGATGGCGGCGGGCGCATCTTGAACAGCGAAGGTCAGGTCAATGAAGAGCAGGTGTTCCGCCAGTCTGCGCACTGGTGCGACTACAGCGGTCGCATCACGAATGCATCGGATGGATTCGGCGGCCTCACGCTGATGAATCACCCCTCGAACCCTCAGCACCCGACCGCTTTTCATGTGCGCAACGATGGCTGGATGTGCGCCTGCACCACGCCGGAGAAGGCCGTAACCGTTACCGACACACAAAAGCTGCGGCTACGCTACGGCCTCTGGGTGCATGATGGCGTGAGCACGCGAGCGCAGAGCGATGCCCAGTGGCAGGCCTTCAGCAAGAGACCCCTGGCCAGCCTGGATCCGAGGCTGAAACCGAAATGATCCGGTTTTGTGCTGGATTAGCGCTCTCTTTTCCGTCTCAATAGCGACAACTTGCCCATCGTTCCTCTTTTTGATCACGACTATGAAAATCGCATCCACTCTGCTCGCGCTCGCTGCCTTCGCTTCCCTTGCTCAAGCCGCCGACTGGCCACGCTGGCGCGGGGCCAACTTCGATGACCTGAGCACCGAAACTGGCTTGCTGAAAAAGTGGCCCAGCACCGGTCCAAAGCAGGCGTGGATGAATCAAGATGTGGGCCTGGGCTACGCAGGGTTTTCCATCGTAGGCGGCACGCTTTATACGATGGGCGCGCGCGATGTGATCGAGTA
Organism: Verrucomicrobiaceae bacterium; assembly: GCA_964203095.1. GTDB lineage: Bacteria > Verrucomicrobiota > Verrucomicrobiia > Verrucomicrobiales > Verrucomicrobiaceae > JAEUHN01. Next base: position 6,697 of record CAXNNN010000113.1, read on the forward strand.
TGTGATCGCGGTCGATACCGCCACGGGCAAAGAGAAGTGGGCCGCCGAAACCGGCGCACTGCTGACGAACAACTGGGGCAATGGCCCGCGCAGCACGCCCACCGTCGATGGCGACAAGGTGTATGCGATCAGTGGCAAAGGTGTGCTCGTCTGCCTGAATGCAGCCGATGGCAAGGAAGTCTGGCGTGTCACAATGGATTCGCTTGGCGGCAAGGTCCCCGGCTGGGGCTATTGCGAAAGCCCGCTGGTCGAAGGGAATCTAGTCGTCGCCACCCCCGGCGGATCGCAAGGCACCGTGGCCGCCTTTGACAAGCTGACCGGCAAGCTCGCCTGGCAGAGCACCGAATGGACGGACCCTGCGCAGTATTCCTCCATCGTGCCCGTCACGCACAATGGCGCACGTCAACTGATCCAACTGACCATGCAAAGCATCGCCGCTGTAAATGCTGTGGATGGCAAGGTATTGTGGAAGTCCGAGTTCCCTGGCAAGACCGCCGTCATCCCGACGCCCATCTTCAGCGAAGGCCAAGTCTTCGTCGCCGCGGGTTACGGCGTCGGCTGCAAATCGGTCAAGATCGGCCCAGGCAATGAAGTGACCGAGATCTACTCCAATACCGACATGGTCAATCACCACGGCGGTGTCTTGCTGCACGAAGGCAATCTGTATGGCTTCAGCGATGGCAAGGGCTGGACCTGTATGGACATCAAGACCGGTGAAGTGAAATGGCAGGAAAAGAAGGCGCTCAAGAAAGGCGCGATCCACTACGCCGACGGCATGCTCTACCTGCTGGAAGAAGACACCGGCACCGTGGCGCTGATCGATGCCTCGCCCAAAGGCTGGAAGGAACATGGCCGCTTCACCCTCAGCCCGCAGACCACGCAGCGCGCGAAGAGCGGCAAGATCTGGGTGCACCCCGTGGTCAGCGGCGGCAAGCTCTACCTGCGCGATCAGGAGTTGCTCTTTGCCTATGAAGTCGGGGGCTCTGTCACCCCCTGAAGCGACAAACGCTTCAGTCCTGCTCGTTTTCTTACTCCTACTTGTCTTCGAAAATGACCGCTCGCGTCATCGCTTCCCTGCTGACCTTCACCCCTTGCTACGCTCAAACCCTCACCGCGCCCCAATTCATTGCCACGGTGAAGGCCGCCGCTCCGAAAGGCGGCGTGTATTTGCGGGGCCGTATGGAGCAAACCTCCGCCACGGACAAGACTGTGCTGCAATTGCAGATCAAGCGGCGCAGCTCCGCTGATGGAGGTTCGGAGCATCTCTACCAACTGCTTTTCCCCAAGGAGCGCAAAGGCGAGTCCCTCCTCCTGCATGTGAAGGGCAACAGTTTCACCGGCAGCAGCTTCATTCCCGGCAAGGGCGTGACCAAGCTGACCAGTGCAGATCGCAAGCTGAAGGTCTTCAGCACGGACATGACGATTGATGACATCCTCACAGACTTCCTCGACTGGCCGAAGCCGGAAATCATCGCGCATGAAAAGATCGGCACCGCCGACTGCTCCGTGGTGCTGTGCAAGGAAGGCAGCCAAAAGGTGAAGTGCTGGATGGATGAGAAGCGCTACGTGCCGATGAAGATCGAGTTCTACGACAGTGGCGACCAGCCCACGCGCATCGTCGAAACCGGCAAGGTCGTGCGCATGGACAGCGGCTACTTCATCCCCGTCAGCTTCACGCTCAGCACACCCGCCACTGGCACCAGCACCTTAATCGAAGGCACACGCTCGGACGCGGTAAGCAACTACAGTGATGCCGATTTCACGGACGCTTCGATGCAGGCGATCACAGGTGCGCCGAAGTAGTTTGGGGTTGATGGGTGTGGCCAAGCTTTTCCCTCAGCCCTGACGCAATCGCAGTCGATACTTTTCCCGACGCCACCATTTGCCGGAGCGGAGCGTAGTCCTACACTGCCGCTCCCCCATGTCGAAACGTCCTGCCGCCAAGTCCTGGCCCAAAGCTCCGTCCAATGTGATCCGCATTCGCGGGGCTCGGCAGAACAACCTGAAGGGCATCGACCTCGACCTGCCGATTGGCAAGCTCAGCGTCATCACGGGTCCCAGTGGCAGCGGCAAATCGTCGCTCGCTTTCGACACGATCTACGCG
>CAXNNN010000114.1:0-8725 GCA_964203095.1 Verrucomicrobiaceae bacterium
ACCGCCGCCAGCTTGCTGCCATCCGCCGAGGAGGTGATGGTCTGCCAATTGCGGTTGCTGTCTGTCATCCGCGCCGTCCAGGTCTCCCCGCTGTCGGTGGAGGTGTAAATCTGGCCGCCACCTACCACCGCCGCCAGCTTGCTGCCATCCGCCGAGGAGGTGATGGAATACCAGTCGCGGGTGCTTTCCCGAGCCGTCCAGGTCACCCCGCTGTCGGTGGAGGTGTAAATCTGGCCGTTAAACGCCACCGCCGCCAACTTAGTGCCATCCGCCGAGGAGGTGATAGACAGCCAAAGGCGGTTGCTCTCCCGCGCCGTCCAGGTCTCCCCGTAGTCGGTGGAAGTGTAAATCTGGCCACCCTGCACCACCGCCGCCAGCTTGCTGCCATCCGCCGAGGAGGTGATGGACCCCCAATTGCGGTCGCCGTCTGTCATCCGCGCCGTCCAGGTTTCCCCAGGCTGAGGTGCAAGGACGGCATACGTGTAGAGCGTATTCGCTGCATTGCTGCCGACGGAGTTGGTGACCACCACACTGGCGCTGCCTGCCGTGCCCTCTGGCGTGTTGCACATGATCGTCGTGTCGCTGACGAAGGTGACACCCGTCGCTGCCGCGCCGCCGAAGGTCACGCCCGTGGCACCGCCGAAGTCCGTGCCCGTGATCGTGACCACGGTGCCACCTGCGGTGCTGCCGCTCGTCGGCGAAACACTGGTGACCGTGGGGCTGATGAGCTGCTCCGAGGTGTAGATCATGCCGAATTTCGCGACCGCCGCCAGCCTGCTGCCATCCGCCGAGGTGGTGATGGAAGTCCAATTGCGGTTGCTGTCCCGCGCCGTCCAGGTCGCCCCGCTGTCCTCGGAGGTGTAAATCTGGCCGCCTTCTACCCCCGCCACCAGCTTGCTGCCATTCGCCGTGGAAGTGAGGCACTGCCAACTGCGGCTACCGCTCTCCCGCGCCGTCCAGTCCACCCCGGAGTTGGTGGAGGTGTAAATCTGGCCGCCATACACCGCCGCCGCCAGCTTGCTGCCATCCGCCGAGGAGGTGATGGACCGCCATTGGCGATTGCTCTCCCGCGCCGTCCAGTTCACCCCGCTGTTGGTGGAGGTGTAGATCTGTCCGTTAAACGCCACCGCCGCCAGATTGCTGCCATCCGCCGAGGAGGTGATGGAAAGCCAAGTGCGGCTGCTCTCTCGCGCCGTCCAGGTCGCCCCGCTGTCGGTGGAGGTGTAGATTTGGCCGTTATTATTCACCGCCGCCAGCTTAGTGCCATCCGCCGAGGAGGTGATGGAAAGCCAAGAGCGGATGCTGTCCGTCATACGCGGCTTCCAATACACCCCAGGCTGCCCACTGTCTGACTGCGCCTGAAGAGCCCCACTGCCCAGCAGCAGGAGGAGCAGGCCCCTCTGCCATGCCGCCAAGAGTCCAAGGAGTGAGGAGCCGACTTGGCAAGGAAACGGAGAACGACGACCCCTGCTGGTGGAAGAGGTCAGGAAGCGATGAAGGGAAGCGGGAGACAGCATGAGAGAAGAAACATTGGGTTAAGGATGGCAGGGACGCTGGTGGGGAGACACCCGCGAACCCATTGGCTTTTAATGCGGAGGCGGCAGCGGGCAATCTGTTGTCGACGAACTGGGCAGAAGCGTCGACGAACTGGTCACGAGGCTGGGATTTCCCGAGCCGATGGCCCACTGCTTGGGGCGCCTGAGCCACCCTGAGACCGCGCCTGGCGGGGATGCTAGACCCAACGCCTGAGGCGACTGAACTCGAGGCGGCTCAGCGTCAGGGGCTCTGCGATGTCGTTGAAAAACACCTGGGTTTTCTCACGATCGAGCCGGGACACCTGTTGGATCTGTTGGCGATTAACCAGCAGGCTGCGGCTGATGCGGAAAAAGAGCCCCCCTGGCAGCCTGGCCTCCCAATGGGAAAGCGTGCTCTTGATCATGACCGGCTTGCCGCCGGCCGCCAGGATGCGCGTGTAATCCCCCTGGCTCTGGGCAGCAGCGATGCGGCTGGCTTCGACAAAACGCAGGTAGCCGCCGTCCTGCAACCGGACCAGGTCCGCCGCCTCCAGGGGCGTTTCCGGGACCAGAGAGTGAACCGAGGCAGGACTGGCCACCGCGCCTGTGTGGGGCAGGGACAGCGCCCGCTGAAGACGGGCCACCGTCTGCGCGAGCCGGTCTGGGTGAACCGGTTTGGTCAAGTAATCCAAGGCGTTCACCTCAAAGGCCCGGAGGGCATGACGGTCGAAGGCGGTGACAAACACCACCGCCGGAACCGGATCGATGTGCTCCAGGCGCGGCAGCAGGTCGAAGCCATTGCCCGGCGGCATTTGCACATCGAGGAAAATGACGTCCGGCCGGGTGGCGGCCACCAGCTCCACTGCGGACTGGACGTCGTGAGCCTCGCCCACGATGACCATTTCCGGATGCTGCTCCAGGCGCCCACGGAGATCCCGCCGCAGCAATGACTCGTCATCCACGAGAATGGCGCGGATGCCCCTGGGCGGGAGCGTGGCACGGGCGGCATTCATGCGGTTTCAGAAACGGGGAGTGAGACCTGCGCTCGGACCGTGGTGGCGGTGCGATCAAACGTCAGCTCTGCCTGATCCCCATAGAGGAGGTGCAGGCGTTTCCTGAGATTGGCGATGCCGAGCCCGATGGACTGTGGGCCGTGCGGCTCCACCCAGTGGCCACTGTTTTCCACCATCAGCAGCAGCCGCCCCGCTGACAGCCGCGCCTCAATGGCGATGCACAGTGGAGGCGGGCTGGTCTTCTGGCCGTATTTGATGGCGTTTTCCAGAAGCGGCTGGATCAAGGCTGTGGGCACGTGCGCGGCGCAGGCCGCCTCACTCACCGCGATGCGGGTCTCCAGCTTTTCCTGAAAGCGGATCTTCTCCACCAGCAGATAGTTCTCCAGGGCGGTGACTTCCTGACCGAGCGGGTGCTTGACCTGATCCTGCGACTCCTGAGCCAGCGAGAAGCGCAGGTAGTCAGCTAACGACTGGGTCACCTGGGAAACCAGGGCCTCATCCTTCCGCACGGCCATGATGGTGGCCAGGGCATTGAAGAGAAAATGGGGATTCACCTGGGAGCGGAGCAACTTGAGTTCGGACTGCTGGAACTCCCGCTCGATCGCGGCATGGAGTTTTAAGGACTTGATGCCGAAATAGAGCAGCATCCAAATCATGAAGGTGGCCACTCTGATGAAAAAAATGGCGACCCATGCCTGCCTCTCGATACTAGGAAGACCGCAAGCGAGAACCATGAGGTCGACCGCCTTCAAATCCACATACGAGAGCAGCAATGAGACGAGGACAATGCCAGGGACCAACAGCCAGCGATTCGCGAAGCGGCCAAATGCCCAGGAGCAGAGGGGTCTCAGCGCCAACGTGATCAGTAAACCGTTCAGGGGACGTGCAAAGCCATACCAGAGAAGGGACGGATCCGTGATCGCCCCCGTCACCAGTAACAGCACCGACATGAGGAGCGTAAGTCCCCAACCGCCGATTTGCAGCGGCCAGAACGAAAAGAACCAGACCGATGCCGTGCCGGGGCCCGCCCCCCTGCCCGGCGGGTTCTTAAGCGCAGTCCGCCACGATGCCGGGCCGGGCGTCGCCGCCTCGTCGAGCAGAACACTCCTGAGCTTTTGATAGAACTGATGGATCATGGGACCGGTGGGAGATGCTGGTTCACGGAGGGGTGGAGAAGCCGAGCTTTAGCCACTCAGCAGCGTGCTGCTAAGGAGTCGCAATGCTGCCGCTCGAGGTCATTCACCGGCAGGACGCTGATCTGCGAGTGCATTTCCCCGCCGCTGACGGCTCCGGTAAGGATACGCGAAGGACGCCAGCGGCTGCCATCCGCCAAGGAGGTGATGGACTGCCCTGGGCGGTTGCTCTCCCGCGCCGTCCAGATCTCCCCAGGCTGTTCACTGCCTGACTGCGCCTGAAGAGCGCCGCTACTCAACAGCAGGAGTCGCAGCCCCGCCGCGCCCTGCAGCCAGGACTGAACACGGTGAGAGCCGAGCCAGAAGCCCTGAGACGAAGGGACGAGAGACGGGGCATTTTGAAAGAGAAAAGACATCGTAGAACGCCATCAAAGGCAGGGCTTGGAACCCTCGACTAACGTTTAAACAATATTCGCCGAGCTTTTAGTCTCAAGATAGATCTTGAAGGACCCTCAACATCCACTTTACCCTAGCCCCATGCGTAAAACCCGACTCCAAAAGGAAGCTGGAGCGGCCAACCGCTGACCGACGTCGGTGGAGGCCGGGAACCGAGCCGGATCTCCAGGAGTCACGAAATTCATGCGCCCAGTGCGCCGTGCGACGCTAGGGTCTGCCGGGAGTGCATGATCCCCAACCTCGGTCGCGGATGGGCACTCAGCTGCCACCGAGCCAGTAAAGAGCACGACGACCCGCGCCCGCAAAAGCAGGCGACAAACAACCACAGCGCGTGCTAGGTCTGCCCATGCCCGATGAGTCTTCTGTGCCGGTCCTGCCCCCGCCTATACCCGTGGAGGGATTGCCGATTCGACGCTGGCGCCTTTGGGTCCTGCTGGTGCTGGTGGTCCCCTACCCGCTGGTGATAGGTCTCATCGGTGCAAGCCGCCCCGACGAGCAAGGGCCGGTGCTGTCCGGGGGATGGAGGAATCTGCTGATGGTCTGCGGCGTGGAGTTGGCCATCTTTAGCTTGATCATGGGCATCGCATGCAGCCTTTCACGAACGACTCGCGATGACCTGTTGCTGCGAGTGCGGAACCTGCGCCTGATCTTGCCCCTGGGCATTGGCTATTCGATTGCCCTTCGGATTGGTCTCGGCGTGGTGGGAGGCATCGTCGTCGGGATCATCATGATCACTCAAGGATTGTCGCCGCAAGCCCTCGAAGAACTCATGAAGAAGAATGGGCCACAGGTAGAGAACCTGGTGAACATTCAGGCCCTGACAGAAGACCCCGTTTACTATTGGCTGACGCTCACCTTCGTCAGCTTCATCGTGGCAGGCCTGCGCGAGGAGCTATGGCGTGCGGCTTCGCTGAGCGCCATGAGCCGACTTTGGCCCCGCAAGTTCAGCAACCAAGGGGGATCGTATGCCGCGGTGGTGCTGACGTCCGTGCTGTTTGGCATCGGTCACCTACCGATGGGCTGGATTGCCGTTGCCGGCACGACCTTCCTGGGCATAGCACTAGGAAGCATCATGGTCTACCACCGCTCGATCTGGCCTGCGGTGATTGCGCACGGGATGTTCGACGCGACGAGCTTCGCCCTGCTACCGCTTGTGGCAGGGCAACTTGGGAAATGAGGGGTGGCTGGCCCGGATCAGATCGTGTGCCGCTTCCGCTTCAGATGAAGCTGGGCACTGCTGCGCTGGATCATCGCCATGGTGGCGGCGACTTCCTCATTGTCGGTGCCGGGCTGGATGTTTTCCAGCGCATGCTTGGCACGCTCCAGAGCGGCTTCCACGGCCTTCTCATCAATTGCGTCAGCATTAATGGCCATGTCGGTCAGGACACGAGTGGTCGTGCCCGTGACCTCGACCAAGCCTTCGCCCACAGCCATCTCCGTGGTCTTGCCGCCCTTGGTGTAGCGCAGTTCGCCAGGCTTCAGGGTCGTCACCAAATTCGCGTGCGCGGGCAGGATGCCCATTTCGCCTTCGACGCCGGGCAACACAACGCTGTCCACCTCATCGGAAAAGATGCGAGCTTCGGGCGTGACGATTTCGAGTTTGAGGGGCATGAATGGATTCCTGATTATTGATTCACGATTCCTGATCCGCTTCCTGAACCTGACTGCCGGCTGGCCGCAGTCAGGAATCGGGAATCAGGAATGGCAGCAGACTAGTCCTTCTTAACCTTGTCGATGCCGCCCTTCATGTAGAAGTTGGCTTCGGGCACGCTGTCCCACTTGCCGTCGAGGATCTCAGCGAAGCCACGGATCGTGTCGGCGACCTTGACGTATTCGCCAGGAGTGCCGGTGAAGATTTCAGCCACGGTGAAGGGCTGCGACAGGAAGCGCTGAAGCTTACGGGCGCGGAACACGGTAAGCTTATCTTCGTCGGAAAGTTCATCCATGCCCAAGATGGCGATGATGTCCTGAAGATCCTTGTAGCGTTGCAGCACGCGCTGCACGCCACGAGCGACGCGGTAATGCTCTTCACCGACGATGTCAGGCGCGAGAGCCTTGGACACGGACGAGAGAGGATCAACCGCAGGGTAGATACCCAACTCAGCCAGGGAACGCTCGAGCACGACGGTGGAGTCAAGGTGAGCGAAGGTGTTGGCCGGAGCTGGGTCAGTCAAGTCATCCGCAGGCACGTAAACGGCCTGGAAGGAAGTGATGGAACCCGTCTTGGTGGATGTGATACGCTCCTGCATCTGGCCCATTTCGGCAGCGAGGGTTGGCTGGTAACCCACGGCGGATGGCGTGCGTCCAAGGAGAGCGGACACTTCGGACCCGGCTTGGGAGAAACGGAAGACGTTGTCCACGAAGAACAGCACGTCCTGGTTCTTCTCATCGCGGAAGTATTCAGCCATGGAGAGCGCCGAGAGCGCAACACGGAGACGAGCACCTGGAGGCTCATTCATCTGGCCGTAAACGAGTGCCACCTTCGAACCAGGGGCCAGCACGGGGCGGCCTTCCTTGTCCGTCTTGGTGTGACCGTGCTCGTCCTTCTCGGTCGCGATCACGGAGGACTCGATCATTTCCCAGTAAAGGTCATTGCCTTCGCGTGTTCGCTCACCCACACCGGCGAACACGGAGTAACCACCGTGGCCCTTGGCGATGTTGTTGATGAGTTCCATGATGACGACGGTCTTGCCGACGCCAGCACCACCAAACGCACCCACCTTACCACCCTTGGTGAAGGGGCAAATCAGGTCGATGACCTTGATGCCGGTTTCGAGAATCTGAGCAGAAGGATTCTGCTCGGTGAGCGGAGGAGCCTTGCGATGAATGCCATAGCGCTTGGCGGTCTTCGGCGTGGGCTGATCATCCACGGCGTCGCCTGTGACATTGAAGATACGACCGAGCACCTCTTCACCCACTGGCACAGTGATCGGGCCACCGGTATCAAGGACATCCATGCCGCGCTTCAAGCCATCGGTCGAGATCATCGAAACCGAGCGGACCCAACCGTCACCCAAGTGGCTCTGCACTTCGCAAACGAGGCGCTGGGACTTGCCGCCGAAATCAAGAGTGATTTCCAGGGCGTTGTAGATCGCAGGCAGCTTGCCTGTTGCGGAGAAATCCACGTCCACCACGGGACCGATGACTTGGACGATTTTGCCGATGTTGCTCATAGTGTGAAAAGGATAAGGGGAAGTGGAACAGGGATAAATGCCTTATTCCAGGGCCATCTTGGCGGTGGTGATTTCGAGAAGTTCGTTGGTGATCGCAGCCTGACGCAGCTTGTTGTATTCAAGGCTGAGGTCCTTGAGCATCTGCTTGGCATTGTCAGTCGCATTCTTCATGGCGACCATTCGGCTGCTGTGCTCAGACGCGCGAGCTTCTAGCAGCATCTGATACAAGGTGTTGTTCACGTATTGAGGCAGAATCGCAGCGAAGACCTCTTCGGCACTGGGCTCAAAAGTGTATTCCGGCACATCGTGGCTGGTTTCCTTCACTTCGAGAGCGGAACCCATGCCTTCGAAGCTCCGCTTGCCACCCAGCGTCACCTTGTCGACTGGCAGCAACTGCTCGACGGTCGGCACCACGGTGACGGTGTTGATGAAGTTGTTGAAGACGACCAGCACCTTCTTGTAATCACCCGAGCGGAACTGCTCTTGGAGATAATTACCAGCCGAGCGCAGATCAGCAAACTTGGCTGGGTCCTTGATCGGAAAGTCAGCGACTAGGTGTTTGCGCAGACGGCTCAGTGCCTGACTGGCCTTGCGACCGATGGTGATGTAGTTGCACTCGCCCTCGAGATTGGCATTGATCAGCTTCTTGAACAGATTGGTGTTCAAGGCACCGCACAAGCCCTTGTCACTAGCGATCACCAGCACCAACGTCTTATCACCCTTGCCTTCAACGAAGTAAGGATGCGAACCCTCCTCGGCAGCATCACGCAGCGCCACGAGGATCTTGTTCATCGACTCAGCGTAGGCACGGCCGTGGGTGGCTTGATCCTGCGCTTTTTTCATCTTCGCAGCCGCGACGAGCTGCATGGCCTTGGTGATTTGGGCCGTGCTTTTGACCGATTTGATTCGGCGTCTGATGTCGCGTGTGGAGGGCATGTGGGCAGAGAGCTAAGAGCGGAGGACAGAGGGCCTGAAAGTCTTACTTCCAGCTGGACTTGAAGTCTTCGAGCGCGGTCTTGATATCGCCTTCGACCTTGTCGAGGGCCTTCTCATTGGCGAGCTGCTCAAGCAACGCCGCCTTGCGGGTGGTGAGGTATTCCTCAAGCTTGCCTTGGCACTCCTTGATGCGGTCCACAGCGACATTGTCGAAGTAACCCTTCTGCATCGCGTAGAGGCTGATGACCATGATCGGCAGGCTCTTCGGCTGATACTGCTGCTGCTTGAAGAGCTCCACGATGCGAGCACCGCGATCCAGCTTGGCCTTCGTAGCGACATCAAGGTCCGAACCGAACTGCGCGAACGCAGCAAGTTCACGGAACTGAGCGAGGTCGAGCTTGGTCGTGCCGGACACCTTCTTGATCGCCTTGGTCTGCGCGGCGGAACCCACACGCGACACCGAGAGACCCACGGAGATAGCAGGGCGGATACCTTGGTAG
>CAXNNN010000115.1:0-8675 GCA_964203095.1 Verrucomicrobiaceae bacterium
TGCAATTCAGAACGGACAATGTGCTGGCGAACCTGCTGCCCGTCATGGCACTGCGCCCTGCGCGCATTCTGCATCTGCGCACCGAGGACAAAAAGCAGGAGCAAGCCAGCACGCTGTTTCGTCAAGCGCTGCAAGCGCTGTCTCAAGAGCAGGATTTCAAAGGTTACCAGCCCAAGTTCATCGACCAAGTGATGAAGCCCCACCACGAGGTTGCCACCGCTCGTGAGGCCACCGCCACAACCCTGATCGCCAATCCCGGCATGGGCGTGAACTTCAGTGGCGGCGGCACGATTGCCAGTGTGGGCTCATATCTCGCTGCGATGCTGCTAGGGCGCTCCACCCTGCACTGCGATGCTGAATCGCTCCGCCTCAGTGACGGGCGCACGGGGCGCGCTTTACCAGCGAGCGATGGCCGCGAGCTAATGAAGAAGTTCAGCCTGCGCATGTTACTCGCACTGGAAGGTCGCAACCTGAGTGACTGGCGCAGTGAGCCTGCGCCCGATACGCTACGCGCCTTTGGCTTGAAGTCTTATGAACTGAGGAATCAACACTGGAATGTGCTTGATCAGTTTAACAAGTCTCTGCGTGCTCACTTCTACAGCCAAAACGATAAGCTACCGACTAACCCCGAGGATTTGAAGGCCCTGCTGCTCAAGCCCTTGCCTGCGACGGTGACAAGCACGGAACCAGGGCGTCAGCTTCTGACAGCCGCCAAGGCAGCGGCCCTGATTCGCGAAGAACGACTGATCGCACTGCCCACACGCCGCTCCATCGAGCGCCATCTGGGTTTAGTCATGCATAGCTGGATCGAACTCGCCGTGCTCGATTGTTTGCTGCGCAACCCGCGCTTCCAAGAAGTGATGTGGGCGATCGAACCTGCCAGTCAAAACACGGAAAGCAGCAGCGAGCTGGACTTGCTATGCCTGGATCAGCAACTGACCAAGGCACGGCTAATCTGCTGCCGAGCCACACTGACCCGTCCACCCCAGGAAGTGATCGAGAACCTCGTTGAGCGCGCTCAACGTATCGGCGCAAGCGCGATCACACTGGTTGTCTTCAAGCCTGCCCAAGGCCAGGAGGGAGCGATCCGCAGCCTCGCCAAGCGCATGGGCATCGACGCCGTGCTGGAAGCTGATGAGATTGTGAAGGCGTTCTCGCCAAGCGCGAAGTGATCCCTTTTGGTGTTCACGCTTTGAGGAGCGTCCCGCATGGTCTCCGGCAACTTTGCTTCGGACTTTGTATCTAGCGTGTGATTCATGGATCTCAGAACACAGGCTAGAAAGCCGATGCTACGTCGTTTCAGCGCCGCCATGCGTTGTCTCGCCCTTCTCTTCGCTCTTTGCCCTCTACTCTCCGCTTACGCGAAGCCCAACGTCCTGCTCATCATGGCGGATGATTTGCGGGACTTTGGCGGGGCATTCACGAAGGAGGTCGTGAAGACGCCGAACCTCGACCAGTTGCGGGCTCGCGGCACGACATTTGAGCGGGCGTATGTGCAGTATCCGGTGTGCAATCCGAGTCGCAGCAGCATGATGGCCGGACTGCGGGCGGAGCAGACGGGCATCGTGGGCAATGACCTTCCTTTGCGAAAAAAGATGCCGGATCTCGTGACGCTGCCGCAGCTCTGCAAAGACGCCGGTTGGCAATCGCATGCGTTTGGAAAGCTCTTCCATCTCGGCGGCGGCAAGAATGTGGAAGCGAAGCAGCGCTGGATGGACGCGGGCAGCTCGTGGCACACGGCGCAGGCTTTTGAAGTGACGAAGGCAGGTCGCAAAATGCTCGAAGGCCGTGACGTGACCGGTGGCGCGCTGAAATGGTGCCAGTGGGGCGCGGCGGATGGCACGGATGACGATCAGCCGGATGGTCAGATCGCCGCGGCCACGGTGGCGATGATTGAGAAGCTCGGCGACACGCCGTGGTTCATCGGCTGCGGGTTTATGAAGCCGCATGATCCCTTCATCGCGCCGAAGAAATACTTCGATCTCTATCCCGCCGACTCGCTGAAGCCCTGGATCGATCCCGCTGACATAACGCCCGTGCGGAAGGACAGCGTTGGCTTTGGCGACTACGGCACCGCCTTTGGCAAATTCACCGAGCAGGAGTGGCGGGAGCTGTTCCGCGCCTACTGCGCCGGCACGAGCTTCATGGATGCGCAGCTCGGCCGCGTGCTGGATGCGCTCGACAAGCACCAGCTCTGGGAAAACACCATCGTCGTCTTCGTCGGCGATCACGGCTACCACACCGGCGAGCGCCAGTGGTGGAACAAAAACACGCTGTTTGAGCGCAGTTGCCGTGCGCCGCTCATCATCGCCGCACCAGGCATGAAAGGCGGCCAGACGACGCGATCGCTCGCCGAGTTCATCGATGTGTATCCGACGATCGCCGATTTCTGCGGCCTGAAAATGCCTCACACAGCCGCCGGAGCCAGCTTGCGCCCCGTTTTGACTGATCCCACCGCCAGCATCAAAGACGCCGCCTTCACGCTCGTCACGCGTGGCGACAAACTTTACGGCCAAAGCATCCGCACCGCCCGCTGGCGCTTCACCCGCTGGAGCGATGGCCCAACCGAACTCTACGATCACGAAACCGATCCCGAGGAGCTTCATGATGTCTCCGCGCAGCATGCCGATGTCATCGCGGAACTCACAGCTCGAATTCAGGAGCTGCCCCCCATCTCAAGCCGCTGAGATTCCCGGCGGGACGGGCGTGGAGTGATGAATGAAAAGACTTTGTCCACCTTTCGCGGGTTCATGGAACATCCCTTTGAATGTCCCGTGAATCCGAAATCATCCAGCGTGCGGCTGCCGAGTTTATCCATGACCGGCATCGGCTCGGCGCGTTTGTGGGTGGGCTGCTGCGGGATGCGCATGCGGCGGAGGATGTGATCCAGGAGGTGTGGGTGCAGCTGGCGGCGGAGATGGAAAAGGGCACGGTGATCGAGAATCAGCCTGCGTGGTGTCGCGGTGTGGCGCGAAATCTGATTTTGAAGCACTGGCGCTCGCAGCAGACAGCGAAGGTCGTGGCCGATAGCGAGGTAATGGAGGCGTTTCTGGCGCAGGTGGAGATGGCTTTCTCGGAGGCGGATGAAAACGCGGATGATGAATGGCAGCGGCGGCAGCAGGCGTTGGATGATTGCGTGGCCGCGCTGCCGGAGAAGTCACGCCACATGCTTTCGCTGCGCTATGAGGGACGAAAATCGGTCGAGGAGGTCGCGCGGACCACCGGCCAGTCCTTCGATGCCGTGACGAAGTCGCTCTACCGTCTGCGGCAGGCGCTCACCGACTGCGTGGAGCGCAAACTTTCCCAAACGATCTGATCTCATGAATCCCGAACTCCTAAACTTGCTGCACCGCTGGCGCGAAGGCTCGCTCACCACCGAGGAAATGCGTGCTTTGACTGCTGAACTCGCCCAACCGGAGGCGCGGGCTGCTTTGCGGCGCGATTGGTTTCTCGATGCGGCGTTGCTGCAGTCTCTCGCGGCTTCATCGGTCATCGTGCGGTCGCCGCAGCCATCGTTCGTGGCGCAGATGCGTGCGTGGGCCGCAAGTTGGTTCACGCTTTTCGCTCCGGTTGAAGCTCGCGGAGAGGAGCCGTCGCTCTTCGCGCTTCGGCTCTGGGCGCGGGCTTCCTTTGCAGCCCTCGCGGTCGGTTTGATCACCGCCTCGTGGCTCGTGTGGCCGCAGCGGGAGGAGTTCGCCGCCGATGTCGATGCGGAGTCCGAACCCGCCTTCCTCGCCCAGCTCATGATTGAAACCCATCTCCCTGACGCACCATGAAAACGAAACTCCTCACCCAAGTCATCGTCAGCCTCATCATGCTCTTCGGCCTCGGCGGCCTCTGCGGCTACGCCATGTCCGCCCGCGTGAACTCAGGTCGTCCCGCATGGACGCGCAGCGAGGAATGGACCCGACGCTGGATCGAGCATCGCATGGCGCAGGACTTTGCACGAATCGATGCCACGCCCGAGCAGCAAGCCGCTCTCCGCCAAAGCTACGACCGTCTGCTTTCCGACTTCAACGCCATCCAGCAGGAGTCCGCGCAAAAGGTGACGGATGCCTTCAAGCGCCACGGCCTCGACATGTGGAAGCAGCTCACACCCGAGCAGCGCGAAATTATCCGCCAGACCAATCAAGAACGCGTCAGCCGCCGCGCTGCGAACTCCAACACTCCAGCCAAGCAATGAAAACGTCCCTCACTCTCCTCCTCGCCTTTGCGGGCTTCTCTATCGCCTCTGCTCAATCGCCCAGCGGCGGCGTCTTTCAGCGCTTTGATAAGAACACCGATGGCAAAGTCACTTCGGAGGAACTGCCAAACGCGCAGGCCTTTGAGCGATTCGACGTGAACAAGGATGGCGCGATCACTTTGGAGGAATACACGCAAGTTGCGGGCGGCATGAAGCCAACGACAATTCCCACCACGCCAGCCAAGCCTGGTGAAACACCTTCTGGCACTAAACCAGCCACCTCGGTGCCCGCTGACGCGGTTTTCTCCGGCTACGACAAGAACAGCGACAGCAAAGTGACCACCGATGAGCTGGCTAGCCCGCAGGCCTTTGCCCGTTTCGATCTCGACAAGGACGGCGCGATCTCCCTGGAAGAATACAACAAGGTCTCCGACAAAACCGCACCGACCACGACTACGGGCACCACGCCGCCGCCTTCACCCGCTGTCAGTCAGATCGACGTGATGGTGAAGCAGTTCGACGTGAACGCGGATGGCAAGATCACACGCGAGGAGTCTGCCGGGGCGCAGTGGTTCAATCGTGTGGACTCGAATGCCGATGGCGTGATCGACGCGGAGGAGCTGGCGATGGTGAAGAAGATCGTGGCACGCGGCGGCGCGGGTGGTGGTCGCGGGATGCCCTCGGCAGCGCCTGCGATCTCGCCGGAGGACGTGAAGAAAGTCACCAGCGGCCCGGAAATCCTCAAGGCTGGCGATGTCGGCATCGGGCGCATGATTGCGGATGCGCCATTCACCGATCTCGCAGGCAAGGCGCATCGTTTGACCGAGTTGAAGACCAGCAAAGGCATCGTCATCATCATGACCAGCGCCACCTGCCCGGTGAGCAAGCGCTACATCCCCAGCGTGGCGAAGTTGGAGAAGGAACTCGCTGCGCAAAACGTCGCGCTGCTGCTCGTGAACCCCTTTGCCAGCGAGACCGCAGAGGAGATCAGAGCGCAGCTCACGGAGGCCGGCATCACCGCCGCCTACGTGCATGACAAAGACAAGAAACTCGCCGTGTTGCTCCAGGCCCGCACCACCACCGAGGTCTTCCTGCTCGATGCCACGCGCACGCTCGTCTATCGCGGTGCCTTTGATGACCAATACGGCATTAACTACAATCTCGACGCGCCGAAGCATCGCTACCTGCATGACGCCATCGCCGCGTTAGTGAAGAACGAGTCACCGCACATCGCTGCGACTGCCGCGCCGGGTTGCGAACTCGATCTCGCCAGCGCACCGAAGCTCGCCGCATCGCCCGTCACCTACCACCGCGATGTCGCACGCATCCTTCAGCAGAACTGCGTCACCTGCCATCGCGATGGGGGCATCGCACCCTTCGCGCTCGATGACATCGAGGAGGTTAAAGACCGCGCCAAGGTCATCAAGCGCGTCATTTCCGAAGGCACCATGCCACCGTGGTTCGCTGCGTTGGAGGAAAACGCTGAAAAGAATCCCTGGGTCAATGATTGTTCCCTCTCCGCCAAGGACAAAGCCGATCTGCTCGCGTGGATCGAGTCCAGCGACCGACCTCTCGGCATCGTGGCCGAGGCACCCGCGAAACGCACTTACCCCGCGGAATGGAGCATCGGCACGCCCGACCTCATCATCCCGCTGAGCCGCGCCTACGACATCAAGGCCGACGGTTTCATGCCTTACGCCTTCGATGTCGTCGATACCGACATCGCCGAGGACAAGTGGGTCGTCGCGTATGAAATCCTGCCCAGCGAACGCGACGTGGTGCATCACGTCATCGTGCAGGTGCATGAAAAGGGCAGCGATGCCCGCGACCGTGAAGAAGGCGCGGGCGGCTACTGGGCCATCTATGTGCCCGGCAACGGCGCTTGTGTGTATCCCGAAAGTTTCGCCCGCAAAATCCCCGCCGGAGCGCGCGTCAGCTTCCAGATTCATTACACGCCGAGCGGCAGGGCCAAAAAGGAACGCCTACGCATGGGCCTCGTCTTTGCCAAGACCGCGCCGCAGTATGAAGTGAAGACCCTCGCCCTCGCGAACAACCGTATCGCCATCCCGCCCGGAGCCTCGCACCACGTCGAAACGCAGACACGCCGCGTCCCCTTCGATATCCCCATCACCGGCTACATGGCACACATGCACATCCGTGGGAAGGCCTTCAAATACGAAGTCACCTACGCCGACGGTAAAACGGAAACCCTGCTCGACATCCCCCGCTACGATTTCAACTGGCAGCTCCGCTACGACTACAAACAGCCCAAGCTCATCCCACGCGGCAGCACCCTCACCATCACCGCCGTGTATGACAACAGCGCCGAAAACAAAGCCAACCCCGACCCGACCAAGCTCGTCAAATGGGGCAGCCAAACCGTGGACGAAATGATGCTCGGCTATTTTGAATACTTCGTCCCACTCAGCGCGAAGGTGGCGGCGAACTGAAATCCAGCACTCACATGACCGTGAAAGCCCACTTCTCCCTCCTCTGCATCATCGTGTCATCCGCTCTCGCCCAAACCGCCGCGCCTGACCGCTTCCAGCAGCTCGATAAGAACAGCGACGGCAAGCTCACCCAGGAAGAGTTTCCGTATCCCTTCTTCTTCAAAAAGCATGACAGGGACGGCGATGGAATGCTCTCGCGTGAAGAAGCGGCGGAAATCAAGGCCGCTGGAGGGAAGACAACAACAACGCCACCGACAGCCGCTCCCGCCGCCGCATCGGATTTCAAACCCCGCCCGCACGGCGATGAAGCCACGAAGGCCGGATTGAAGCCCGCGGTGCTCGCGAAGCTCGACATCGCGCTGCAACAAGCCGTGGCGAACAAGGAAGTCTCCGGCGTGATCGGCTTCATCCATCACAAAGGCGAGCGCGGCTACTTCGAGGCTTTCGGTTGGCAGGACATCGAGGCACAGAAGTCACTGCCGAAAGACGCCCTCTTCCGTCTTCAGAGCATGACAAAGCCGGTCATCGCCGCCTGTGCCATGTCGCTCTTCGACGCGGGCCTGTTCACGCTTGATGAGCCGATTTCCAAGCACTGCCCCGAATGGGCCGAGCCGAAGGTGTTGGAAAACGGCCAACTCGTGCCCGCGAAGTTCGCCATCACGCCGCGCATGCTCATGAGCCACAGCAGCGGTCTGTATTACGGCGACATTGAAAAGGGCGCTCGCAGCAAGGCCGGCAACGAAAGTGCGACCTTCACTCCCGTCGCCACCACGAATCGCAGCGCGAAAACGACGCTCAAAGAGTTCTCGGAAGGACTCGCCAAAGCACCGCTGAAGTTTCATCCCGGCACCGGCTGGCAATACGGCCACAGCATCGACGTGCTGGGCCGCTACATCGAGGCCGTCGCGGGCAAGCCGCTCGATGAAGTGCTCCAGGAGCGCATCCTCGGCCCGCTGAAGATGACCAGCAGCGACTTCTGGGTGCATCCCGAGAACGCAGCCCGAATCTGCCAGATCTACACGCAGCCGCAGCCGGGAGTGTTGAGTCGTGGACGCGAGGCCAGCCAGCTCACCGAAAAGCCCACGCTCTTCCTCGGCGGCCAGGGCCTATGCGCCAGCACCGAGGACTATGAGCGCTTCTGCCGCATGATGATGAATCGCGGCGAACTCGAAGGCGTGCGTGTGCTGAAAGCCGAGAGCGTCGATCTCATGTTCCAAAACCACCTCAAACCCGAACTCGGCCAGAAATACGGTCTCGGCGGTGCCGTCGATAGCGATGGCGGCTACGCCTGGGGCGGCGCGAACGGCACGCAGTTCTGGCTCGACCGCACCAACCAGCTCTTCGGCATCTTCATGGTCCAAACCCAAAACTACCGCGCCCCGACTTACAACGCCTTCAAAACCCTCGTGAACGAATCCGCAGGGATCGCCAGCAAAGGCGGCTTGGGTGCCCAAGGCCAAGGCGGCGGTGCGAGCGGCATGAACAGCCTCTTCAAACAGCGGGACAAAAACAGCGACGGCAAACTTGGCAAAGACGAACTGCCCGCCGCGCTTTTCGACCGGTTGGATGCGGACAAGGATGGCTTTGTCACCGAAGAAGAACTCAAAGCACTGCGGAGACCGAACTGAAGTCATGGCATCTATGACCCCAAGACTCCTTCAGTCCCTCACCGCGCTGCTCCTCTGTGTCCTCTGCGACTCTGTGGTTCAAGTCCATGCTGAAACGACCACTTGGACCCTCGGCACCACGGAGGGCCGTCAGCACCTCGTCACTCCGGACGGCAAGCCCTTCCTCATCCTCGGCCTCTCGCACGCGAGCGGGGCATGGCAGGGAAAGCCCGGCCAGGCCAGGCAACAAGCGCTGGAGCACCTGCGGGCCGATTTGCGCGAGTTGAACCAGGATTATGCAATGGAGTAAGCGAATGGCGGTGGTCGGGCCTCGATTTGGCGGAAGATGGCGTCCATCCAGGGGCGCTTTTTCTGGGGTAGCGAGAGCTTGAGCACTCGTTTTCGTGCGTGCTGGCTGATCCACCCGCCTATTGC
>CAXNNN010000116.1:0-8630 GCA_964203095.1 Verrucomicrobiaceae bacterium
TGCGGAAACAGCCAGCGCCGGGCAGGCGTGCCCTCGTCGCGGCCACAAATGCGCACCGGCGGTGGTGGCCAGCCGCCCACGATGTCGCGCACGATCTCCTGCACCATCGGGTTCTGCGTGTCATCGTCTTCGCCATGCGAGCCGAGCAGCGGCACGTCCAGGGGAATGCCACCTCGTTGGCTCTCCTCGTCTCCCGGTTGGGAACCGGAGGCTTGATCATCACCGTCATCATCGTCTGAATCGCCGTCCGTGCCCTTCATCTTCATTTCTTCGCAGTGCTGCTGCAGCAGGCGGTAGAGATCGAAATAGGTCACGTTGCCGCCATCCTCGAAATACAGGGCCTCGAACACGCGGGCTTCCCTCGGCGACAATCCCGCCAGCGCCTCGGCTTGGTCCCCCTGCGGCCAGCCCGGCGGCGGACGCAGCAGGCGCTCTGGGAATTCGTCCCAGCGATAGAGGTTCGTGAACAACTGCACGCCGGCCGTCGCATGAAACTGGCGGCAGAGCATGGCGTTGATCACCGCATCGAAGACCAGGTTGTCCAGCGGCGTGACCCGGCGAAACAACCGCGTGTGTCCGAGGATCACATGATACAGCTCATGCATCACCAACAGGAACAGATCGCCTGGCGACTGGCAGTGCTCGTCGAGAAAGTCCGCATTGAGCAGCAGTCGCGGTGTCGTCCGGCACTCGACGGCGGCAGTGGGCACCGAGTCACTGAACTGGATGTCCAGCAGGCCGAGCAGCTTCTGCATCTGGAAGGACGCGGCGGGAAGCACTTGAAGGATGCGCCCGCGCACTTCGGCGAGACGCGGATCGTGGCAGCGGGTGAGAAGCAGGCTCATGGCGTGGTGGGTTTGGAGGGTGAAAAGCACAGGTCGCGCAGCACGGGATCGTCAAAAGCCAGCGCCGTGTCCATCAGCCGCGCCCATTCAAGATCGGGTTCGCGCGATCCGAACAGCACGCCCCCGCAGCAGCGACTCAGCACCGCCAGCGTCAGCGGCACATCCGGCACGATGCGGTAGACCAGCGACCGCTGTGACGGACCGTCGGAGTATCGATACTTCGATCGCCCGGAGCGGCTCATGTCATAGCCGATGAGAAAATGCAGACACGCGGGCGGCGGTGGCACCGTCTTGAGCCGCAGAAACTTCATCAGCGACCGTGCCGAATGCCACTTCCTCAAAACGGTCTTGGGACAGACCTGCGATGCCTCCGTCCACAGGCATGGGCTGATCAAACCACCATTCGTGATCCAGTTGTTGCCTGCAGAACCATCACCCTTGTCCGGCTGCAGATGACCGGCGAGCACCAGCGCATGCGGCAGGGAAAAGAGCGGCACCCTTCTTCCTCCGCCCTGTTGGCACAGCGCGGGCAGCACCGTGTTCACCTGGGTGCGCGGCGGCGCACTCATGTTGTGCAGCAGGACGGGTGGTTCGCAGGAACTCATGGCGGTGGGGCGAAGACGGACTCGATGCTGAACTGCACCCACAGCGTGTTGAAGTAGTCGTGCAGATCACCGGGCGTGGTGTTCTTGTAGCCGTCGGGCATCAGTCCCTGCAGCAGCGCACGCAGGTGGTGCTCACGCAGCGCCCCCGGCGTTCCCGGCTTCGCCCCAAACGCACTGCACAGCGCCGCCACCTCGCGGCAGCGCTGCATCGGCTGACCGTTCGTGGAGTGGATCCTTGTCCCCTGATTCAGCAGCGGCACCACGGGACGGGTGATCGTCTCCACCACCGTGTGCGGCAGGGCACGGCGGCAGCGCAGGCCGAGGTAGAGGATCAAACACAGCGCGAGCCGTTTTTCCTCCTGCTCCACCGCAGCCACAGCATCGAGCAGCACCAGCCCGAGATCTTCATCGTTCAGCGGAAAACCCGCGCTGCAGGCCAGTGCCGCACGCCGCACCGGATCGGGCTCGTTGAGCAGCCGCTTCCACGGATCATCCTGCGCGAGGCCCGACACCTCCCAGGCCTGCCGATGCAAGGCCAGCAGCGTTGCCTCATTCACCGGTCCCTGCGCACGTCCCGGCAGACCATACGCCATCCCGAGAAACGCGGAATCATTCCACGACAGATCCTGCACCGGCAATCCTCCCGCTTCCGCCAGCGTCAGGCGCGCGGCGTGGGCCGCCAGAATGTTGCGCTGCAGGATCGTCATGCGCCGCGTGGAGAGTTCGATCCCCTGCCCCCGCATCGCAGATTCCAGCGCGATCAGGTATTCCACCAGCCGCGCCGGCGGTCGCTGCGAAAGTGAATCAAGCATGGCCGTCGCACGGGCCACCAGCACGGCGGGTTCCACCGGAAATTCGTGACGTCCCAGCAGTTGATCGTGCAGCACGTCACGCCGCTCGTTGTCGCTGAGCTGCGCCCAGCCGGGCACCGGGACGATGAATGCAAAGCGGTCCGCCAGCGCCGGGTCCAGCGGTTCGGCGCCCAGATAAACATCCTCCTGACTCGAAGGATCGCTGCCATCCAGCACGGGTGGCGGGTTCATCGCCGACCAGCGGTAGCGCAGCCGCTCCAGCTTCACGCCCTGCACACGGCGCTCATGAATCAGCGGAAAGAGCTTGTTCTGCAGTTCAGGCCGCGTGCGGTTAATCTCGTCGATGAAGACCACCTCCGCATCCCACACCGCGTTGGGTGTTGTGAGATAGCGCAACGCCGTCCCGGCCTCGTTCGGCAGCGGAATGCCCACCAGGTCGTCGTAGTTGATCAGCGATGCATTGTAGAAACGGTATTCGAGCTGCAGCGCCTGCGCCAGACGCTCCAGCAGAAAGCTTTTCGCCGTGCCGTGCCTGCCCATCACCAGCAGCGGATCGCCCGAGGCCAGGGCCGCGAGAATCACCGGCTCCAGATGATTCCAGCCAAACACGCCCAGCGGCTGGCACAGCAGGTGCGGCTCGGCCCGCGTGACCTCCGGGGGGGTGGGCGCATCCGGCGGCGGCGCATCCGGCTTCGACGAAACCACGGGCGGCGATGATGCCTGCCGTTTGCCTTGAGCCCCGGCGTTGACCGGGCGTTTGGAGGGGGGGTGAGAGGCCGTGCTCATGGGGTTCAGGCGGCGAGGGTTGCGAGACGCAGCAGAAACACATCGCGACGGCGGCGCGCGGCGGCGAGTTGCGGGGTGCGCAGGGAGCGGCGCACGCGGCGCTTCTGCCCGTCCGCCGTGTGCACCGTGAAATGGCACCACCACGTGCCGTTGTTATTCCACAGGTGGTGGTCGGGATTGTGGGCGCGGGTGCGCAGGGACAGTTGGATGCCGGAGGTGCGGGTCGTGTTGCTCATGGAAGTTCCTGGGTTTGAAGTGCGAATCGTGCGCACCAGGAACAGCTCGGAACCGGCTCCCTCCTCGGTCAGCCCCGTTGGGACCGCTTCAGACTTCACCGTGGAGATTGATTTCGTTCAGGCCGGTGAAGGCCTGCACATCGGATCGGGATCGAAACCCCTTTCCAGGCACCTTCGCGGTCTCCTCCGCCAGGTTGCCAGGCCGTTGTCGCCAACGGGCCGTTCTTGATGCTAACAGCGTCATCATGCCAAGGAATGGCCAAAGCACAAGGACGGTTTGTGTCATAAACTCAGGCACGGTTTACGACTGATCTTGCCTCGATAAAGCGGACAGGTGGGTGATCCGGTGGAGTCAGCATGGCGCAGGACGAAGAGCTTCTTCTCGATGTGCCAGAGATCCCGCAGTGTCTCTTCGGTGATCGGGAGCGTGCGCAGATGCACCACCATCTGGATAAAGGCGAGATAGGAAGATGAATAGCTCTCACCTTCGAAGGTCGGAAGCTCAAAGCGCAATGGCAGGCCCAAGAGATACACCCTGGACCGGTTCAGGGCTTTGGCGAGATCGGCGAAGGTGTGGATGCCGTTGATTAGAACCCCCACTGCTGACGATGCCGCCGCAAATACTCCGCCCGTGGCCGCAAGGTGGCCTGTGGGGCAAACTGGAGCATCCGCCCGCGATAGGCGACCAGACCCAAGTCATCAGGGCCCCACTCTTGAAACCGCTCCGGTTGGATCAGGATGCGAAACTGATCGTCCACGGACCATAACCCGCGGTCGAAGGCCCAATGCACGTTGCGTGAGAGTGCCAAGCCATTGTGGATGTCGTCATTTCGTGTCTTGGCCCAGGGCTCAATGTGCGCTGCCTCCACCACCGATTCCCCGTTCTGCGTGATGATTCGATAGCCGGTCAGTGCACAGGTGTGTTGGTAGCCGCAAACCACCTGCACGCCAAAGCGAGCTGAACGCCCTTGCTCCACCGCCTGAGTAGCCGTGTCGGTGTTGAGCAGGTGCAGTTCCTTCTGAAACTCCAGCGTCTGCGCTCGCACCCCCAGCAGGGCATACAGCGCAATCCGTTCCGCCGGTGGAAAATAGGTTTCCACGAGGATGATACGTGCGCTACGGCGGAAGTCCGCATCTTGCATGAGAGTCAGGAACTCAGGATCGAGCTGAATGGACTGCGTAACCTCAACGCTCGCGGACGCACGCTTTTCGGCGTCCAACGCCTGCCAGAAACCTTGCGATTTCAAATAATAGAACGGGTAGCTCAAATCGACCCTCCCTCCCCAACGTGGCAACGCGAGGGAACTGAAAGCATTGAACCGGACATGCAGACTTGGTGTCCGCTGCAACGTCGGCTCCCGCAATTCCCCATCCTGCGCCATGTCCAAAAGCGACAGCATCAAACATGGTTTGTGTGGAGCCGCGCCCTTCGCTCGTGAGCGATTCGGGTTCAGTTTACGCAGCTTGTTCAGCCAAAAAGGGTGGCAGTCCATGGATGAAAAATCTAACCACCGCGACGATTCTGTTCGAACATTTCGACCGGCATCGGATGGTCGAGTCGCCAAACCATTTGGATGGGACGTTCGGATTGGAAACTCACGAGCTTCGCGGGGCCGAGGAACGTGAACGGAGCCGTGGTTCCGTCCACCTTTTTGCGAGAGCGAACAAAGAACAACATCGTGTAGCCGCGCTCAACGTGATGGATCAGATTCTGTCCTGTATTGCTCGCTTGGCTCGTCTGACCCTGAGTTTCCCAGTGCAGAAGCTCACGACTGATGGGGTAGTCTTGATACATCGTGCTCGGTGAAAACTCCTTCTCGGTTTTCTGGAATGTGACTAACGAGACGACGGTTTTGATTTGCGGGAAATGAAGACGGCCAACGCCAGTGACTCCTGCGGACTCGAAGGATGCTCCGCCAAGCGCCGCTTTGATTTCGTCATTGCCGTATGTGGCGTGGAGTTCGAGCGAGCAGGGGAATGGGAGGTTCAGCGATGCGCTTCCGACTCGGGACTCTTCATCGGCCCAAGCTAAGACTTCTTCGAGGTCGCGTAGCAGCGACGGATTCTGGGCAGCGCGATAATACGATTCTTCGATTCTCGTCATGCCTAGCTGGCGGCCCGGCTTGCCCCAAAGGCGGTAATGCGTAACGAGCGCCGAGTCACCGGCCTCAGCGAGAGCCGCAGTTGCATCTCCAGCCTTCAAGAGCGCGACGACTTTCCGAAGGCGTCCAATTTCCCGCGGCCCGCTCGTTTGCGCCGCGCTGATGAGTGCCGGCCTCAGTTGGTCAATGTCGGGGTCGGTTGGCGTCTCAGCAAGGCGAGCAGCGGCCTTCCACTGTGACCAAGTCTTTCTGCCTGAGAGCAGTATCTCAGGCTCGTAGTCGTGGAAGCGGACGAAGTTACCGAAGGTCAGCGGCAGTCCGGCTTCGTGCTCGAAGGATTCGAGACGGTCAGGCACTTGGTCGGCGAGGTTCCGCAGATTCTCACGGATGTTCGCCAGCACATGCTCACGCGCAACCCGATCGAGTTGGATGCTGCAACCAGCCGGGAGATGCGGAAAATCCATTTCAACCTCTCGCTGAATGTTGAAGCGGCGCTTCGCAAGCAGGGTCTTCAGTTTTCGGTCGATTCGATAGCGGCGGTGCGACTGGCCGACGAAATCGAGCACGGTGAGGCAATCTTTTTCGGGCGCATGGCGCAAACCGCGACCGAGCTGCTGGAGGAACACGGTCAGACTTTGCGTGGGACGCAGAAACAAAACCGTGTTCACGTCCGGTATGTCGAGTCCCTCACTCAGCACATCGACGGTGAATAGAAATCGGATTTTTCCGACTCGAAAATCGCCGAGCAGCGCAGTCCGCTCAGCGGAGATGGTGTCCCCCACAAGCAACGCGGAGACAATTCCGCGCTCGTTGAACTTCTTTGCCATGAACTCTGCGTGTCCGACGGACACGCAAAAACCGATGCCGCGGACGCGTTCCAGGTCGGGCTCGAAGCGGAGCAAGGAACTCACCACGACATCCAACCTCTGAACCGCCAGAGCGTGCGAACCCGTGTAAACATTCTCCAACTCGGCGATATCGTATTTCCCCCCGCGCCAGAAGTTGTCAGCCGCCAGCGACACAGGGTCAGCTACGCCGAAGTAGTGAAACGGACAGAGAAGTTTTTCTTCGAGCGCTTCGGGTAAACGAATTTCAGCTGCGAAGCGGTTGCCGAAATCCGCAGCTACGCTGGCGCCGTCCATGCGCTCGGGCGTCGCTGTCAGTCCCAAGAGGATTCGCGGATTGAATCGCTCGAATATCGCCCGATAGCTCGCAGCGGGACCGTGGTGCACTTCATCCACGATGATAAAGTCGTAGAAGTCTTTACCGACCTGCTCCCACAAGCGTCGTGTGCCGAGCATGTCCACAGAACAGAAGAGATGATCGTAGCGAGCCGCGACATGGAGGCCAACCAGGAGTTCACCAAAATCCGGAACCCGAAGCACGGCTCGAAACGTGCCAACGGCTTGCTCCAAGATTTCCTGCCGATGAGCAACAAAAAGGAGGTTTGCTTGCCTCTGCTTGTCCTCAAAGAACCGCTTGAAATCAAATGCCGCTACGACGGTCTTTCCAGTTCCGGTCGCGGCCACAACCAGGTTTCGCCAGTGCCCGTGAACGAGGCGCTCGGATTCGAGGGCATCGAGAATCCTTTCCTGAAACGGATGCGGGCGAATGTCGAAGAAGACCGGCGCAATTCCCTGCCGCGTCCGCGCGTGTTTGATAGCCTCGCGAAATACAAACGGCTCGTCCGGGTTGAACGCAACGAACTCATGGCTGTTCCAGTAGGTTTCGAACTCCGCGAGGAACTTCTCCAAGATGTGCGGCATGTCCTGCGCCGTGACCTTGAGATTCCATTCCAATCCGCTCGTCATCGCCGCCTGCGACATGTTCGCCGATCCGATGTAGGCAGTCGAAAAACCGCTGTCCCGACGAAAATGGTAGGCCTTGGCATGGAGTCGTGTCCGCTCCGTGTCGTAAGAAACGCGAATCGCAACATTGGGCAAACCCGCCAACCATTCCACTGCCTCTGCATCCGACGCGCCCATGTAGGATGTCGTGATGATGCGCACTTGGCCACCCCGCGCGGCCATTTCCTCAAAGGCCGGCATCAAGAGACGTAACCCCGACCACTTGATGAACGATACGAGCAAATCTACTGAGTCCGCAGACCGCATTTCCTTTCCAAGTTCAATGACAAGTTGCGGGTCCGCAGGTGAACCAGTGAAGAGACTGCTTTCTACTAGAGCCGTCTGCGGTCGAGGCATGCCCCCTTGCGCGTAGTTCGGTGGCGTGATTTCAAGCAGGAGAGGTTTGTCGGCTTTAACGAGGCGATTGCCTTGCAAGAATTCCGTCGATTCATTGCCCGCGATGCGTTCTATAATTTCGTTGCATAGACGCAACCGCGTCTCAGGGTCATCCTCAAGGCGCAGGGCTTTTTCTAACAGCCTTGCAAGAAAGGCTGCGTAACGAGCTGGCTCTTCTTCAGGGTCAAGTTTTCCGAATACCGAGCGCAACTCCGGATGCAGCTGCAAGATGGAGTTTAAATCTTCATCGATCAGCGATTCATAGATGCCTTGCGGGAGAACTGCCATGTTTGTGTGTTTTGAATGATGGACTCCTGTTTCGAAAGAGTATCGCGTGAATCGATGAAGAAAACCCGTTGTTCAAGACCACAGGACAAGTGAATTGGCTGTAGAGCAAGGAACGCCGCTCAATTCCTACCCGGAATCTGACGGTCACTGCCACTGCACCATACGGTGGTGGATGTGGCGTTAGGTGGATCGTTTGGGGCGCTCGGGTGGGACTGGCGGAGGAGGTTCGGGTTGATGGAAAAGCGGATCAGGTGTCGATGAGGATGCGCACGCCCTCATCGAGCTCGCTGAGCCGATGCTGCAAGCACGCGAGGGGGGCGTGGTCCTCGGCGCGGACGTAGGTGAGGTTGGATCCAGGTCGATCGCCCCGAAATGAAATCAAGCTGACCGAGGCTGAGGCCGTGGCTGGACTTGGAATGGATGGGCGGAAGCCCGAACAAATCATGAAAGGCCTTGGGCGCGAGCCTTCTCGCAATTCCATGTCCCACTCCATCCAATGATCACGCTCGCCGCCGTCGATCAACTCATCCATGGCCTGTTTGAGACGCCCAATGGCACCTTCCTCCAGGGCTTACGCATGAAATGAACAACTGATTATGGCAGTTCAATCAAAACCGATGGATAAGGCTTGTTGGCAAGGGAATGGGGGCAAAGGAATTTAGAAATCCTGACTGAGTCTGATTCAAATCATTCCATTGCCCCCATTCCTTTGC
>CAXNNN010000117.1:0-8629 GCA_964203095.1 Verrucomicrobiaceae bacterium
AGGATTAAATCGCGAATGCGGCGCGAGCCTGCGGGATCAACGCCTGCCGTGGGCTCGTCGAGCACCAGCAGCCTCGGCTCGTGCACCAGCGCCTGTGCCAAGCCAATGCGCTGCAACATGCCTTTCGAGTAGCCGCCGAGCTTGCGATGCGCTGCGTCTTCCAGCCCGGTGAGCTTCAGCAGTTCGCGGGCTTGATCCTGCAAGCGCTGGCCTTTCAAGCCGCACAGGCGACCGAAAAACAGCATCGTCTCCAAGCCGGTGAGATGCTTGTAGAAATACGGGTTCTCAGGAAGGAAGCCGACGGCATTGCGGCTCTCCACCTTCTGACTATCGACACCGAAAATGCTCGCCATGCCTTGCGTCGGCGCAATCAAGCCGAGCAGTGCCTTCATCGTCGTGGACTTGCCCGAGCCATTGGGACCGATCAAGCCATAGACCTCACCTGGCTGCACGGTGAAGGATACATCCCGCACGGCGGTGAAGGCTTGCTGACCGATGCCGCGGCTGAAGACTTTGGAAAGGTGCTCAATGGTGACGGCGGACATATATTCAACGCACGATACTAAATCCCCGCACACCTGTCAGCGGCGGAATGATGTGTTGCTCACGTTCCTTGATAAAGCCGGAAAGGTCACTGTCATCGATGGCAGCCAGGAAGTCTTGCAGCTCATCTGAATCATGAGACATGACCTGCATCTCCACGCGGCCATCCTGCCAGTTCTTGACCCAGCCCGTGACTTCATAACCCGAAGCAATGCGCTTCACGGCAGCCCGAAAGCCAACGCCTTGAACACGGCCTGAGTAGAGAAGCTGGCGGGAGGTCATCGAAAGGTTCTGGGTTACTTTGTTCCCGGTTCAAGGAGTTGCTTGACGGCAAGCTTGGCGAAGTCATCGCTCGAGGCATCAATAAGCAAAACCGAGTTCTCTGACTTGATGCGCAGCAAGCGCACACTGCGGCCGTGGGCCTGGAACTGCAAGGCCTCAGCAGTATCGGACTTCACGTCGTAGAACTGTTGCAGGCACTCCTGCATGGCCTGGTAAAACTTATCCATCTGAGCCCCACTCGTCCAACGTGTCTGCCAGACCGCATGGCCACGGCGCGCGAGGTCACCTTTCAAAGCATAGGCCAGGAAGCGGTCGGACATCCAGCCTTTGATCGCTTCGCCTGCGACCTCCTCGGCGTTGTAGCGCTTCAAGAAGGCCAGCGCCGCATACTGCCCAAGACGGTCATCCCAGAAGGGCTCCGTGTTATCGAGCTTGATCGAAGGCCAAGTGATTCGCGGGAGCGGCGTGGGCTGCTCCGCAAGGTAGCGCTCCGTATCCAGCACATCTGCCGTGCTTTCCGGCGGGCGGCCATAGGTGGTGCTCAGTTGCTTGAAGCCGCCCAGACTGTGCATGGCCTGCGCGAAGAAGAAGCCCTGTGTGAGCGGGAAGATTTCCAACTCACGCAAGAAGGCGGGCATGGGCACCTGGTTCAGTGGATGATCGGGGTCTTCAGCAGGCAGCTTGTTGGGATCAGGGCCTTTGAATTGCTTCAAGTCTCGTAGGAAGCGTTGCAGAGCAGCATCGCCACCGAGCAAGCCCAAACGGGCCATGCGTTCATCCGTGGTCAGCGGATTTGTGGGCTCGGGCAAGAGGCTCTTTTGGTAATGATGCAGCAGATTGCCATAGCCTATGCCCAGCACTGGATCACTCATGACAGGCATGCCATCGACGACGTCCTCGGGATCGACGAGGTAGAGCGTGCTCTTTTGGTTGTCATACCAACCGCCGATCAGCCGAACGAGCAAAGCCGCGCGCAAGGGCAGTGTGTCGATGGGATTCGGAATCGCGCCCAGGGCCACGAAAGCCGCACCTTCACGCGTGCCAAAATCGTCACTGTGCTGCTGCTTCAGCCAATCCAAGATCACCTTCTCAACATCGGCCTGAGGCGCGAGCACCGTAGGCATGGGCAAGTCTTGAAGCTCGCGATCGGCAAGCATTTCAGCGCCCAGGCTCACGAAGTCGGTGGGAATGTTTGCGGGGGGCTCCTCCACCTTCATCGCCATCTTCGCCCCACCATCCTTCATGCCCAGCTTCGCCAACTGATCGACCAATTGCGAGTTCTCCTCGCGCAGGGCTCTCACTTGATCCTCCAGGTATTGCACCTGGGATTGCAGAATCTGAACCTGCGGATCATCAGCCTTGGGTGCACCAGGAATGACGGGCATGATCAGCAAAGGATTCTGATCCAGAATGTTCTGAAACGGCGGCGGGGCTTCTTTGGCGACGCCAACTTCAGGAGACGGAGTCCACCAAAGCAAGCCAGCTGCCACGAGGCCAAGCAGGATCAAAACCGGAAGAAGAACGCTGGGACGAAGCATGATGGCAGTCGGTTCCTCAAGACCTAGCCGTCGGCCACGGTCACGCTGATGACTTCTTCCAGACTGGTCAGACCTTGCATGATCTTGCGAATGCCATACTCGCGCATGGGTCGATAGCCGTCTTTGATCGCCTGCTGCAACATGACGCCCTGGCCTGCACGTTGGGTGATCAATTCGCTCATTGCCGGAGTAATGCGGATCAGTTCATAGATCGACATACGACCGCGATAGCCGGTGTGCCGGCACTGCTCACAGCCACCTTCACGAGCGTGATAAATGGTGCCCTCAATCGGACCGACATGCTTCAACTCGCGCAGCTTCTCGAGGGGGTTTGGTTCCTTCTCACGGCAAATCTGGCAGAGCGTGCGCACCAAGCGCTGCGCAAAGAAGGCACGCACGGAAGACGCGACCAGGAAGGGCTCCACGCCCATGTCGATCAGACGCGTGATGCCGCCCAGCGCATCATTGGTGTGTAGGGTGCTGAACACCAAGTGACCCGTCAATGCGGCACGAATAGCGATTTCCGCCGTCTCCACATCGCGCATTTCCCCGATCATCACAACGTTTGGATCACCTCGCAAAATGGAGCGAAGTCCGGTGGCGAATGTTAAATTGATCTCCGGCTTTACGGCGATCTGCACCACGCCGGGCAGCTTGTGCTCCACGGGGTCTTCGATGGTGACGATACGGCGGTGCTCCGTATTGAGCTGACTCAGGAAGGTGTAAAGCGTGGTCGATTTACCCGAACCAGTGGGACCCGTGATGAGCAAGATACCGTTGGGCTTCTTCAGCAGCAGTTCCACCTCACGACGAAGGTCGGCTTCCAGGCGCAGACGATCGAGTGTGAACTTCTCCTGGCCGAGCAAACGAAGGCTGATGCTTTCGCCTTCGACGGATGGAATGGTGGCGACACGGACATCCACGAACTGACTCCCGATCTGCAAGCTGATGCGACCATCCTGGGGCAGACGGCGCTCGGCGATGTCGAGCTTGGCCATAACCTTTAAGCGGGCGAGCACGGACTGTTGCAGCGCCTTGATGTTTTCCGGCACCGGCAGCTCGCGCAGACGACCATCAATGCGATAGCGGAGGCGCAGTGTGTCCTCCATGGGCTCAACATGAATATCCGTCGCGTGCTGTTCCAGAGCCTCGCGAATGATCTGATTGACGAACTTCACGACCGTCGCGTCTTCATCATCGGCGTCGATCACGTTGGCCTCGTCCCGCTGATCCAGTTCCGCCGCATCGACCTCACGCCCTTTCAGAATCTCATCAAAGACATCGGCACCAATGCCGTAGAAATCGCGCAGTGCAGCCAGCAGTCGCTTGCGTGGAGCCACGCACCATCGAACCGAAGCATCGACCTCACGGGCGACTGCCTGCCTTGCCAGCAAATCAAAGGGGTCGCAGGTGGCGAGCACGATCTTCTTGCCGTCCTTTCCTTCCTCCGCGGGCACCAGTTGCAGCGGCAACAAGCGATGCTTCAAGGCGACACGCGCAGGCAGCAGACGCTTCAGTTCAGGGGCGTCTTCCGCGTCAGGGATCGGCATGGCCACCCAGGGAATCCGTAGCCCTGTGGCGAGATTTGAGAGGAAAGCTTCCTCATCGAGCTGCCCGCCGTCGAGCACTGTATTGACCACCGAAGACGTGGCCGTGACCGAAGGAAGGCCAAGGCCTTGGCCCCCTGCCGCAGCCATGCACTGCATGACGAGTTGCCGAGCGTTTTTCATGCGCGTGAGAGACTACCGAAACTATTGCTGAACACGCTCCATCTCCTCGCGCGATCCTGCGGGGAATAGGCTGTTATCGGGTTGGCCTGCGACAGGCTGTTGGGGGATGGGGGCAGGCGCAGGTGCCACTGGCTGGGCCGTGGCAGCGTCCTCCGTCTGGTAGCCGTATTTTTCAAGCAGGCTCGAGATCTTGGACACCGCCGTGCCCATGGGCACTTCGACCTCGTTGACAATGCGGCACAAATCCACTCGCAGGCTGCCGTTCATAGAGGCCGAGCCGACTAAACCGATGCTCGCATCGGAGCCTGGCACCACCGCTTCGCTTTCATTGTCTGAAGCAAGCATGACACCCGCCAAGTCCAAGGGAACGCGCGCTCCACGACGCTCGCCACTCATGGTGTAGGACATACTGCTATTCAGCTCCCCACCGGCCTGATACATAACTTGCGTTGTGCCATTCTGCGACAAGGCAGAGATCACTGCGCGGCGTTTGATTGTGTTCGTAGCGATGAAGTAGCGAGCACTGTTCGCAGCCACAGTGTAGAAGCGTCCGCCTTCCTCGGTCACGAAGATCATGGATGCCGTTCCGCCTTCAATCGGCGCAATCAAATAGGCTCCCGAGTAGGGGCCGAAGTTGACACTGGTCTCTTGATCGACCTGGAAGCGCAGGTCATAGACCAGCCATTGGGCATGGGCGCAGGCGCTGGTCAGGAACAGCGCTGCGATGATCTTCAGAAAGGAGAGTCCAGAGGGCGGGGGCATGGGCGGCTCTTGTAGCTCAACAGCACCTGCTTGTCGATGCCTCTTTGAACCCTCAGCGAGCCATCTGCTCAATATCGCGGGCGGCTGCTGAAGTTATGCTTCCTTGGACCCGTGCCCACATCCACGTCATTCAGGAAATTCAGGTTAGTGCTACCGTTGGTGAAGTTGCCATGGCTGCCACCGTTGTAGTTATGGTTGTCGGCGTGAATGTGCAGGCTGTTGGGTGTCGTTATGGTCACCGCGACCCCCGTGTCGACCTGCACCGTCTTGCCTGCGATGATAGCAGGGCCGTTGAGCGTCGAATTGGCGGTAAATCGAACCCCACCGCTGGCCCCTTCCGCATACAGCTTCATGCCGCTCGTCGCTGTCAGTGTGCTATTCCCGATCAAAAGCTGGCCACTCGAGCTCAACGTGCGAGCCCGCAGGACATCGGCGCTAATGGAAGCATAGTTGAGGTTCACATTGCCACCTGCGCTCTCGATACCCACTTTATTCCCGTTGATCACCACTGATCCGCCCGACAGACCGTTGACTTCCACATCACCCATCTCCGCAGCCAAGACAATGTCCAGAGGGTCCGCGTTCGCCAAGCGCCGAAGCTGCGATGAGTCGCCAATCGTGAGGGTGTTGCCCGCTCGAACGTGCAGCGTATTCTTTGCCTGAATCGTCGTCCCCGAGGCGACATTCAGATTCCGCTTCGCAGACAGCTTCACATCGGCGGCGGCAATGGCGGTCGACGAATTCTGTGGGACGACCTGCGTTTCTCCCGGAGTTGCGATCTCTGACTGATCGTATTCTGAACTCACCGTTAGATCACGGGCGGCACTCGCTATGAAAACCCCGCTCTCCAGATAGACAGCAGGCGAGAAGCCTGCGTTGATGATGATGTCCCCAGACACTGCTGGCCCTTCAGAGATACTCGATTCACCCTGTGAGCCACGGCTGCCTTGTTGCGTGTAAAGCAGCACCGTTTGATCGGTGCCGGCCAAGGTGAAGCTTGGATCCCAATAGATGTTATTGTAGGCGACCAGAGCGAGGCTGTTCAATCGCCCCTGTTCCATGTCCCAGAAACCGTTGTGGGTGAAGTTATAGGGGTCGGTAGAGTCCATGTCCGACAAGGAAATGTTGCTTGCCGAAGCCAGTAGCAGGTTCGTCGGGCCACCCGTCGTATTGACGCCGGGCTGATCTACGATCACCAAGTCATCAAATTTGAAAGTGCCCCAAGACCCCAGCTTGCGGAACCCGCGATCCATATTCGGCACCGAGCCAACGTCCGCCGAGTCCGTGCGGTTGGTCGTCTCATTGAATACGTAGCCGCCCAAGCCGCCGTCCACGCTAGGGCGGTAGATCTTGCCCTGGCCCGTCGCGAAAGTGCCGCTGAAGCGAGTGTTGATCGTCGGGTCGGTCACGATCTCTGTGGCGGCCGAAATGACGGCCAATCCACCCAGCGTTCCCGGCTTGCCAAACTTGCCGGATGAGGTGCCAGGGGGGGAGACACCAGGCGGGGGGGGAGGCGTCGTGCCGCCGGGTGCCAGCCTGACGCCACCGGGCACTAGGTCACGCACCCGGTCGATGTCCAAGACCACCTCGGTGCCACGGCCAGGAATGACCAGTGCCGTCTCGATCAGCTGTCCGTCCTTCTTCAACTCAGACTGCTGTTGATCGGCTTGGTTCAGCTCATTTTTGTTGCCCAGGTCGCCAAACTCCTCGTCGTTGGTAAGTCTGGACGTCTTCTTCAGTCGCTCCAAGTCCACCTGCACCGGCTCAGGAATGTAGTTCGAGTTCGGCTTCATGATGATCATGTCTCCGGCCTTGATCGTTTTGAAGGTGCTGGGTTGATCGTTCAGATACACATCCATCTCCCCTTCCAGCACGATCATCTTCACGTAACCATCAGGCTGATACTCGATCATGATCGTGGTGCCGGTGACGGCGGCTGTCACCGCAGCTGTGCGGATCTTGGCACCGCCCATTTGCTTCGGCACCTGCATGAGCATGACTCCCTGCTTCAGATCCACGTTCCGGGTCCCCTGCTCCATGTTGAAGACCGAGTTGGAGCCCAGGCGAGTCAGCGTGTTATCCGGGAACCGCAGCTCTGCGCGGGACTGGGCACCGGTCGTCACAGCGGTCCGGCCAGCGATGATATCCCCGATCTTGGCGCTCTTGGGTTGCTGCTGTTCGGGCAGCGTCTTCACATCGTTCACCACGCGGGTGAACTCAGCCTGCTTGAGCGGTCCGGCTTGCAGCGTGACTGCCACGCTGAACGCTAGGGCGAGGATGTTTATCGTTTTCATAGGCGGCCTTTTGGACAGGAAACAATGGACAAAGTTCAGAACTTCACGCGCATCCCCAGACCCGCCCCCACGTTGGCGGCTTCATAGTCATAGACGGCAATGTCGGAATCATTGAAGACATACGAGGCGCTGGCATACAGCTCCATCCACCGCCATGGCGTGTAGCTGATCCCGAATGCGAGGCTCTGATAACAATCCTGGCGAGCCACCTCCTGGTAGTCGAAGAACGTGTAGCGATAGTTCAGACTGAGCTGCGTCTTGCGCGTGAGGCGATAGCGGTAGCCAATGTCGAAGATGTATTCGTGGCGCTTCATCTCATCCACATCCGTCTCCATGTCCCAGTCAGCCATCAGCACCGTGTGGAAGCTGTTTTTGCGATTGATGAGAAAGAGCTTCTGCATCCCTGCCCGGACCGAGTGGGCGTTCAGCAAGTCCTCGAAGTCACTGGTCAGTCGGCCATACTGATACTGGGCAAAGAACAGAATGTTCGCCAGCTGGGGCTCAATGTAGATCACACCCGCGCTCGTCTCGAAGCTCTCAAAGTTCAGCGCCTCCAGCTTGTCGTAGATATACCAGTCCTGCGACACACTGACATCGCCAAAGAGCTTGTTCGTGATACGCGGCTGCCAGCCCGCCGCGACCCGCCAGCCATAGAACACATCTTCAATCTCACCCGCCGAGGCGTGCGCCGCATTGTCGGTCCAGAAAACAAAAGCATCCGCCTGCGCCCGGAACTCCTCATTCTTCGGAATCTCCTTCAAGATCAGCTGGTCGCCCAGGTCGTTGTCACCGGCTGAAGTCGGCGCATAGGAGCTCTGTTCGTCCAGGCTCTGGGCACTCATCGTGACATCATCACGCAGAGGCGTCACGGCAGGGCGAGCGATAGTGCTTTCGGCTCGGCGAGAGGCGTCCTGGGCTGTGGGTGCGGTCTGGGCGAACGCAGATGCCCAGAGGCCTAGCAGAGAGCCAGTGAAGAAAAGCCGACGACAGGAGAGGAGGAGCATGTGCATTACTTTCCGGAGAAATAACATCAGAGTTACAGATAATCTCACCCACAACTCATGATTGGACGCCATAAAGCTATCGGTCGGAACCGACAGCGTCAATGCCCATCCTACGACAAAGCAGGGCTTTTTAGGAACCCGAAGCCCTCCTCCAGGCCTCACGCCACGAAGCTCGCGATGGCCGCCACCACCTCCACACGCTGTGCCTCCCCCAGCTCCGGGTAGATCGGAATGCTCAGCACCTCCGCCGCCAATTGGTTAGACACCACGCAGCCCGTGCGCGCCGACTCCGGCAGATCAGCGAAGCACTTCTGCTGATCCATCGTCACCGGGTAGTAGATGTCGCAGCCGATCTTGTTCGCCTGCAAGTGATCGCGCAGCGCATCCCTCTGCCCATTGAGCACGCGCAGGGTGAATTGGTTCCAGATGTGGTAGTTATGCTCGTAGCCCACGGGCAGCACGATTTTCGCCCCCAC
>CAXNNN010000118.1:0-8594 GCA_964203095.1 Verrucomicrobiaceae bacterium
ACCAGCCGCTTCGAGACTGCACTGGATTTCTTGAATGAAGGCGAGCACTCGGAGATGACCGGCGCGCTTGTGCTGCTGAGAGATGCTGCGGACCAGCTCGTGCGTGCGCTGCGCTCAGCCATTGCGCCGGAGATGGAAGAGCTACGCGATCTGCGACGTGAAGAGACTTCGCTGAAGGAGCAACTGTCCCATCTCCGCGCTGGCTTACCGCCGGTGCCGCAGCCTTTACTACACACGCTGAACGAACGCCTGCTCTCGGTGCAAGGGCACAATCCTGCACGGGCATTGCGTGAGCTCTGCGAGGTGGCCGACGAAGATTGGCGCGAGGCCATTGAGGTGGCCTTTGCGGAGAAGTTCGCCGTGGTCGTCAGCGAGGCACAGCATGAGGAAGCGCTGGGTGTGCTGCATGAACTGAAGCCCGGCGTGCAAACCGCGCGCGCCGTGGCTGAGCCGTTGATCGATCCGCAGCGCATGGCGGCGCTGAAGACGAAGGCTACGAAGGGCTCGCTCGCGGAGAAGATCGAGACCACCGATCCCATCGCTCGGGCCTGCGTGGATCATTGGTTTGGCCAAGTCATGTGCGTGAAGACACTCGCCGACCTCGCGAAGCATGATGCCGCCGTGATGCCGGATGGTCTGGTGCGCCGCGATGGTGCCACACGCCGCGATCGCTTCTACGATGGCGTGCCCTTCGTCGGCAAGCGTGGTCTGCAACGCCAGCAAGAAATCAAGCAGACGCAGCTCGACGAGATGCAGGCCCGCTTGCGCCGCCTTGAGCCCATCGAAGTCGAGATCAATGGCATTGCCGCCGACAAGGATGCGAAGATTCCTGAGGCAACATCCATTGGCCAGGAACTGGTGCGACTGGAAGCCCTGCCACGACTTGAGCAGGAACACGCTGAGCTGATGAAGAAGCTGGCGTCCATTGATCAGGGCTCCTTCCGCGAGCTCGAAGACCAAGCACAGGAAATGCAATCGCGGCTCGATGACTATGATCGTGAGCGCATCGAGATCGCGAAGAAGGGTCTGCAACGCGAGATCGAATCATTGAACAAGCAGCTGGAAGCGCGACGCGAAGACGCCTCCAAGCGCGAGGATGACTACCTCAAAGCGCAGCGGCAGATGGACATTTCCGCACATTTCGAGCGCAGTCGCGAGTGGAAGTCTGAGATGCTGGAGAAGTTCCTCGCGCCCGATGTCGCCGCGCGTGAGTTGGAAAAGGAATCCAGCAAGGCTGCTATCACCGCCGCGCAGTGCGAAGGCGATCTCAAGGCTGCGATGGTGGACTTCAAGAAGACCTTCAGCCCGCGCTTTGATGATTTGCCGGACGACGGGCGCAGCACGAAGGAATACGACAAGCTGCTCGCCCGTATCGACGGCCAGGGCATCCCTGAGTTCGAGAAGAAGGCGGCCGCTGAACGCAAGCGCTGGGAGCAGCTCTTCCGCACGCAGGTGCTCAGCCGTATGCAGCAAGCGATCAAGCGCGTGGAGGACATCATCTTCCTGCTCAACAAGCAGCTCAAGCGCCCCATCGGCAACGACCTCTACAAGATCCACAAGGAGCCGAACCCGGAGTTTCGCTTCTACCGCCAGCTCATTGATTTGAATTCGCTGCAGCAGCCGGATGAGTTGTTCTTCAACAGCATCGAAGGGGAGCTGCGCGCGGCCTTGGAGACCTTCCTGCAAACGCTGGTCAAACAATCCAACAGCCCTGAAGCCGCGCGACTGCTCGACTACCGTCAATACTTCGACTACGACCTGCTGGTGACCGACAGGCGCGATCCTGACGCGAAACCGGTGAGCGTGGACAAGCAGAGCAAGAAGATGAGCGGCGGAGAGAATCAAAGCCCGTATTTCGTGGCCATCCTTGCCAGCTACCTGCACGCCTACAACAGACATGAGACGCGGTGGAAGGACCCAAGCCTCGCATTGGTGCCGATTGATGAGGCCTTCAGCAAGCTCAGCGGCGAGCGCATTCAAGACTGCCTCACCGCCATGCAGGAACTCGATCTACAAGGCGTCTTCAGCATGTCCAGCGGCAACATCCCGTATGCCTTCAGCCTGTGCGATGAACTCATCATCATCGCCAAACAGGAGAAACGTGAAGGCGGCCGCACTCGCATCCGCAACGTGCCCACCGTGCTGCTGCGTAATACCACCGAGGGCCGGGAATGGATGGCCAAGCATGGCGCGTGAGCATCCAGATGTGCTAAGCGTCTTCGCCGAGCGCTACCGCACCTCACAGGCGGGACGCACGGGCGAGAATGCCAATGACTTCACGCTCGACTACCGCGAGCTTCTCAAGGCCGCGCGTTTTACCGATGGCGAAGGACTCGTAGAAGCCGAGCGCCGTTTGCGCGAAGCTGCGCAACGATCCACTGGTCGGCTGTCGCTTGATCTTCATCCCCGAGATCAACGCCTGATCCATCGGGTGCGCCTTGCACGCGAAGGCGGCGAAGCTTGGCTGTTTGCTTTGCTCGCTGAAGTGTCACCAGCCGATCAACGCGAAGCGTTGGCGGCCTGCGTGCAATCGCACTTGGACGATCATCTTCCCGACGCTTGGAAAGAGTGCTGGCAGCATTGGATTCGATCCCTTGCCGACGCCGCTCGCAGTGGCAGTTCCGTCCAACCGCTCGAACGCGATGACCTCGCGCTCTCCAACGAACTGCTCACGGTGCTGCCGCGACTGCTCGCATGGCAGGAAGAGTCGCTGCTGCGCTTCGCGAGTTGCATGGTCTGCGGCAGTTCCAAGAGACTGGAACAGCTGCAAAACCGTATCGAATCAGCACTGCGTCAGCTCAGCGAAGGAACGATCACTACGCTTGAAGACCTCGGCATCACGGACAAGCCCCGCGCTGTCCGGCTCTTTGGGCCACTGAAGCTGGTCTTGCCCGAGGGCACGCTTGATCTTGGCTTGCTCAGAGGAGCGGTCGCCATTTCCGAGGACGATCTGCGTCGTGCGCTCCGCATCGAATGCGCTGCCGCCAGAGTGCTCACCATCGAAAACGACACGACTTTCACGGAGTTGGTGAAACACACAGGCGACACCTTGCTGATCCAGACCAGCTATCCTGGCCGCGCGGTGCTCGCGTTGTTCGAGCGCTTGCCAGAGATCGAATGCTGGCACTTCGGCGACAGTGATCCTGCGGGCTTTGATATATTGCGCGATCTTCGCGCCCGCACTGGACAAGCCATTCGCCCCCTGCACATGCACTACCGGCCAAGCGCTGGCACCGAGGCCCTTAGCACAATGCAGCGTCAGCTTGTGGAGCGAATGCTTTCTGATCCGAAGATGCAGGACTGCGAAGTTGAACTTCGCGTGCTGAGCGAAGCCACCACGGTGGGCCATTTCGAGCAGGAGATGCTGGGACCACCGACGATCCAAGGCTGGCCATTTTACAATGTAAATGCTTGCTCGCCTGCCTCAGCATTGAGAAACCAATAAATCTTCAATTTCCCATCTTGCAGCTTGGTGACCGAACGGGCTTCCTGGTAGGGTATTTGAATTAGCCATGCGAACACTGGTCTGCTACCTGCCTCTCAATCCATTCGTGGATCTTAGCGTTGGCGAGGCTGAACTCTGGGGCACACGCTCCTGGTTCGACGTGCCGCAGATCCACGCTGCGCAGGCTGCTCAGTTAGAGCGGGCGATCGATGTGGTGCGCAACAATCGCCGCACTCAGGTGCGCTTCCTGCGGGGCGTGGGAGGCTCTGGCAAATCCCACTTATTCGCCCGGCTGCGCCGGGACCTGGGCAGCAGCATTCTCTATGCATATGCCTCGAACCCTCCGCTGCAACCCGACACGCTAGAGCCCTTTTTGCTGACCAAGATCGTTGGCAGTCTGCGGCACCGTGCCCGCACGGCCGAAGGCGGCGAGGCCACCTACAGCCAGCTTCGTTTGCTGGCGTATGCCTTGCTGAAACCGGTAATTGAGCAAGAGGGCCTCACCTTGGATCAGTTGCACGAGTCGTGGAGCACCATCCCACTTGATGATCAAAAGATGCTGCTGCACGGCGCGATGCTACTGCTGGAGGCCGAGCACCCGATGGTCTCGCGCGGTGTCCTGCGGTGCTTGCTCAATGTGCTGCGTGATGACAAGGAGAGCTTGGCCGCGCACTGGCTCGCAGGCACCAGTTACCTGACCGATGCCGACTTGAAATACCTGGGCGAGCCTGAGCCGATGGGGCGCGAGCTGAACGGGCCAACGATTCATCTGCTCGGCAAGCTCGCAGCCATGGCCGAGCGCCCGTTTGTGTTGGTGCTGGATCAGCTCGATCTGGTCACCTCGACGATTCAGCTAGACGAGTTTCAGCGGCTGCTGTTTGCACTCATTGATCAAAGCGAGAACTGGGTCGTCTTCATCGGCTTGGTCGGGGATCGCTTCCGATTTTGGGAGGAGAACTTGAATCAGGCGATGCGAGGCCGCTTGGGCACTCCCCAGGCGCAACAGCCAGACGTGTTTACGCTGCCCGTCATTGACGTGCCCCCCATTCTCACGGCCGATAAAGAGGCGCTGATTCGCCGCCGACTTGCATCCCCTGCCTTGCAACGTCGGCGAGCAGAGGACGCACAGACCTGCACCTTGTTTCCGCTGCAGGAAAGCGATCTCGACCTGCTCACCAGTGGCGGCTCAATGTATGCAAGACATTTGTTAGCCGCGAGTTCGGAGCGGTTTGCCCAGAGCGTGCTCGATGACGGCAAGTCCAATCGTTTGCCGTTGGAGGAGAAGATGGATGCGATCCTGGAGGAGGCCGCAGACCAGTCCCGCGAGGATGTCATGCAACTCAGCGCCATCGAACTGGGCGAGCGCGTGCGTGAGCTGCTGGAGGTGCTGTCCAGCCCAGCACCGACCCTGGCGCTTGGCACCCTACGCGAGGTGGTGCGCGGGTTTGACGGCACCGATCAAATGGCTGATTTCGCGGGCAAGAAGCTGCGCCTCGTGGCCAGTGATTCCACGCGGCGGCAGTTCATCTCGGTGCTACAGCATTTGCTCCAAGAGACGACACCCACCCTTCTGCTGCGCAGTGCAGCGGCGCTGGTGTCCGGTCAGGTCACGACCGAACGGATGACACAGTTCAAGGCACGCCACTTCTTCCACTCCATCACCACGTCCGAAGCTGCGCTACTGGCCGGCTTGGGCAGCGTGCTCGCGTCCTTGCGTGAAGGAAATTATGATTCCCTGCTGACTGAACCACCCGCCACGAAGGAGCACGTGCTGGCGGTCCTGCACGACAGTGGCCGACTGCGCTCGCTCCGTGTGTGGCAGGCTGTGCAGGAAGCACTCGCAGGCAAGCCGGTGCCAGAGTTCCCACCCGCTCCAGTCCTGGCGGCAGGGCCACCTGTCATGGTTCCACTGCCAGTGCCCAAGCCGATGGACGTGCCAGAGCCCGCACCGGTAGAGATGCCACTACTGGTGCCACCACTGCCGGCTATGGCTCCCAGTGCGTCGGTCCTTTCGGCCATCGCCAAATCACGCCCCGCATCCTTGTCGAAGAACACGCAGGAAACCGTGGAGGTGCTGCTGAAGACTGAACGCTGGATGGAGGTGCGCCGTTTGCACCGTCGTCTGGAAGAGCTGGGATGCGTCTGCTCACTTGAATCGCTGCGCTACGCCTTGCGCATCGCTCCGCTCGCGGAGTTCGCCATGTTGCATCCCCCAGACCCCACCGATTCTGGTGAGGG
This sequence comes from Verrucomicrobiaceae bacterium, assembly GCA_964203095.1. Taxonomy (GTDB): domain Bacteria; phylum Verrucomicrobiota; class Verrucomicrobiia; order Verrucomicrobiales; family Verrucomicrobiaceae; genus JAEUHN01. The sequence goes on from CAXNNN010000118.1 coordinate 5,684, forward strand.
ACCTCAAATCGTTCTGTGGCATGAGTCCGTGCATTGACATCGTCCCGTGGAAATTCGAGGTCACGCCCAGCCTTCGGCACATGCTGGAGCCCCTGGTGTTGGATGCCTTGTTCGAGCATGCCGCCCGGCAGCGCTCGCTGAACCGTGAGCCTGGCATCACCAGCACACTGCCGCTCAGCGTGGCCTATGAGGTGCTCGCTGCGCAGGAACCACGCTGGCAGGAACGTCTCGGCACTGCACTGCACACGCTGGGAGAGCCCACACGGCAGATGCCAGTGGCCCTGGATCGCTGGGGTGAGCAACTGATCCAAGCCGCTCATGAATTCTGCCGTCGTGAAGGAGCCACCACAGTGCGTGCCGCCAGCGCACGAACAAAGCCCCAGTCCCGATTCGCCATGCTGTGGCAGGACCTCTTTGATCGCTGCGTGCACGAATGGCTGCGCGATCACGACCTGATGGAGGATGCGGAGCACTTGGACGTGACCGATGCGCTAGTCGAGGGCACCAAGCTCTGGGCGAGCGATCTTGTCCATGGTCTGAATCCGACGACGAATCTTTTCTTGGACCCCAACCAAAACCTCTGCGTTACCTTCGAACGCGGACCCGTGAAGCTGGTCGTCCAAGGCAGGCCCGACCCCGCAGTGGTGCAGGTGAAGGCGCATGGCTTTGAGCTCCATCAGCACGGCTGGGCAGAGTCGATGCCAGTGGAGGTGCGCGTGGTGCAGGCACTCCTGCTAGCCTTGCTGCTGGAACAGGATCGTCAGGCCCCCTGCACGCTCAACGATCTGATGCTGGTCCGCCCACTGGCGATCAAGTCATCCACAGACACCTCTGATTCTGTCAGCAAGGCTTTCGCCGCTTTTTATGGGAACGCCACCACCGTGCGGCGGATGCAGAAGCGAGCGAAGGCAACGGCAGTGGAGAACCTTCTACTCACAGGGCCAGTCGGCTCTGGAAAGATGGAATTGGCGCGCTGCTTGGCTCGGGCCATGAACCAACCTTTGATCCACCTGAACAGCGGCACGCTGAAAAGTGTGGAGGACGTGCTGGCCGCGATTGACCGCCAACTAACCGCCGAATCGCGAGCGCTACAAAAGCACGACGAAGCGCCCCGCACCTACCCGCCGCTGGTGCTGTGCTTTGCCCGCGCGCATGACCTGGGCCGATGCTCTGAAGCATTGCTGCCTTTGCTAGATGTGAAGCAGCGCCGCCTGGGCGATGCACTGTTCCCTACCAGCACGGTGCTAGCGACGAGCGATGAGCCGGTGTTTCTATCGCCTGCGTTCGCACGCAGCTGTCGCCGCGTGGAGCTTGATCTCTACAGCGTGCCGGAGCTGACGCCATTGGTCACCACCGTGTTCACCAGTGCCAAGCTCTCACTTCCGTTGGCACTGGCGCAGCTGCTCGTGCGGCTAGGACGCTGCTTACCTGGCCGCGTGCTGAAATTTGCTAACGAGTTCCGTGATCACCACCTCGCAGCGCCGCACAATGTGCCACTCACGCGAGATGCGATCATGCGCCTCGCCAGGTTTGAATGGAAGGTGGATGAGCAGGGCCTGGAGGAAAGCGACTACCACCTCCTGCGCGCCCTGGAATCCGGCCCCAAAGGGCTGCCAGCACTGCAACAACTGCTTCCCCCCGGATGCAGCATCATCGCAGCCCGAGCAGAGCCTTGGCTGCTGCAACTTGGCGCGATTCAGCGCGGCCCCCGTGGGCGCGCGCTGACAGTGTTCGGCGAGCAGTTGCTGCTACGTCGGGCGCAGAGCGCGTGACTTATTTCATGAGCTCTGTGACCTTGCCAACGATGGCCTGGGTCCACATGTCGTAGCCCTTTTCGTTCAGGTGCAACAGGTCTGGCATAATGTCTTTGCTCAGCGTGCCGTCTGCTGCGAGGAAAGTCTTGCCGATGTCCATGAAGTAGACCTTGGAGTCGTTGGCCAGCTTCGCGATGATCGCGTTCGTAGCTTCGTTTTGTTGGCGCATCTTGTCGTTCTTGTCGGCACCTCGTGGGAAGATACCAAGCATGAGCACCTTCGTCTCTGGCAGCTTGCTTTGTAGCTTGGCGATCACAGCTTTCACGCCTGCGGCCGTTTGCTCGGCACTGCATTGATAGAGCGCGCCACTGAGTTCCTTCTGGGGACGGCCGACATGGCCAGTGTTGTTGGTGCCGATCATGAGCACGACGAGCTTGGGCTTCAAGCCGTCGAAGTTGCCATTCTCCAAGCGCCATAGCACATGCTCGGTGCGATCACCGCCAATGCCGAAATTCACTGCGCCCATGGGAGCCCAGGTGTTTGCCCACGCCTCCTTGCCCTTGCCGCTCCAGCCCTGTGTAATGGAGTCACCCAGGAATACCAGCGGTGCCTTGCCTTGCTTGGAGATGGCATTGAAGGACTCATGGCGAGTCAACCAGCCAGCGTCGCGTGGCACAGGTTGGACTGCGTAGTTCTTGGCTTCGTCGGCGACCACAGCGCTGAGCGTGAGGGCGAGGAAAAGTGAGGTGAGCTTGATCATAAAGGCGCGGATGATGAGTGGCAGCGTGAAATTTGGAAAGCGCAAATGCACGGATATTTGCAGTCTAGCTACACACCCAGCTTCCGCACCAGCGCTTCCTCCATCGCCTTATCCATGAGCAGCACAGCCAAACTTTGCGTGGCATCGTCGAGCAGGGCGTTGGCTTTCTTCAGGGCACTGGCGTCGTGGCGTTCAGCAATCAATAGGGCACGCACGTGCTCGGCGGCGGCGAGGATGTGTTCGCGATCGTCAGCAGGCACTTCGTCGCCCAGTTGCGCCAAAGCTTCGTCCACAGCCGGCAGCAACTCTTCGGCCTTCAGCATGGCCTCGGTCCAGATGCGCTCGTTCATGTCATCAAAGGCATACTCGACACTGTCAGCGATCATGGCTTCGACCT
>CAXNNN010000119.1:0-8573 GCA_964203095.1 Verrucomicrobiaceae bacterium
AAGGGTATCACGGTCGACAACAAGGTTGTGGGCGGCACGATTCCGAAGGAGTACATCAATGCGTGTAAGGCCGGTGCAATCGAAGCTGTGTTGAATGGAATCATCGCTGGATACCCTGTGGTTGATGTCCATATCGACCTCCTTGATGGTTCGAGTCACGAGGTGGACTCCAATGAAAATGCGTTCAAGATGGCCGCCATCTTTGCGGTTAAGGATGCGCTCAAGAAAGCGAAGTGCATTCTTATGGAGCCGATCATGGCTGTGGAGTGCTCCACACCTGAGACTTATCAAGGTGACCTGATGGGCGACCTCAATCGGCGTCGCGGCAAGATTCAGGGCATGGATTCCAAGGGCACACTTTGTATCCTGCGCGCAGAGGTTCCTCTTTCGGAAATGTTTGGTTACTCGACTGCTATCCGCACGCTTTCCAGCGGTCGTGCCAATTACACAATGACGCCCTCTCACTTCGAGCAGGTGCCTAACAACATCGTGGAACAGATCGTCGAGCAGCGCGGCGGCTCTAAGTCCTGATTGATCAAGCCCTACTTTTACTAGCCATGCAGAATCAACGTATCAGAATTCGCCTCCGGGCTTACGACTATCGCACGCTGGACAAGTCCACGGCGGACATCGTGGAGACCGCTAAGCGCACCGGAGCCAAGGTCGCCGGTCCCATTCCTCTTCCCACTCGCATTGAGAAGTTCACGGTGAACCGGTCTCCTCACGTCGATAAGAAGTCGATGGATCAATTCGAGATTCGGACTCACAAGCGTTTGCTCGATATTGTCGACCCAACGGCACGCACGGTTGATGAACTCAAGAAGCTCAATCTTCCTTCCGGCGTGGACATCACCATTCGCATCTAGTTTTAGCAATAGGAGAGAAACATATGAGTCAAGGTCTCATCGGAAAAAAACTGGGTATGACCCATGTTTATCAAAAAGACGGTTCCTCCGTTGCAGTGACTGTCATCGACGTCAAAGGCAACCAGGTTCTGCAAGTCAAGAAGGCGTCCGAAAAGGATGGCTACACTGCTGTGCAGGTGGGTTATGGTGAGCAGCTCGAGCGCCGTATCAAGCGGGCCAAGATGGGCCACTTGAAACGCTGGAGTGGCGCACCCAAGAAAAAACTGGTCGAATTTCGTGCCGACTCGGATGTGGCGCTGCCGACGCCAGGTCAGGAATTGACGGTCGATTTGTTCCCAGCAGGTGCGTGGGTTGACGTGATCGGCACCACTAAGGGACGAGGCTTCCAGGGCGTTGTGAAGCGGTACAATTTTGCTGGCCAGCCGCAGTCGCACGGTTCCATGATGCACCGCCGCCCGGGCTCTATCGGTTGCCGCCTGACACCGGGCTTGGTTTGGAAGAATCAGAAGATGCCCGGTCACATGGGTCAGAAGCGTCGCACGACGCAGAATTTGCAGATCGTACAAAGCCGCCCTGAGGAGGGTGTGCTTCTGGTCTCGGGTGCTGTGCCTGGTTCCACCGGAAGCTACGTGATCGTGCGTCCAGCGATCAAGGATCCCGCCGCCCGCATTGCCGCACGTCCAGCTCCTAAAGCTGACGCGAAGGCCAAGAAGAAGTAATTTCACACTAGGAGTCTCCAGTTATGGCAGCAGATGTAATTTCAATTGAAGGCGCTAAGCGCGCTAGCCTCAACCTCACTGAAGAGGGCCAAGGTGCCCGCGCTTTGCACCAGACTGTGGTCGCTTATCGCAACAATCGCCGGTCTGGCACAGCTTGCACGAAACGTCGCGGCGAAGTCTCCGGCAGCGGTAAAAAGCTGTGGAAGCAAAAGGGTACCGGCAACGCACGCATGGGCAGCCGTCGGTCTCCCATCTGGCGCGGTGGTGCAGTTTCCTGGGGTCCACGTCCACGTGATTACTCCCAGAAAATCAACAAAAAAGTGAAGCAGCTCGCTTTGCGTACCGCCATCACCGGCCGAATCAATGACGCAGCGATGCTTCGTGTGGATAGCTTCGCAATCGCCGATGGCAAGACCAAGTCTTTCGTTGCAGCGGTCCGTGCCATCACAGAGGCAAAGAAGGTGCTCATCATTGGCAACTTCGATGAGGTGACACTTCGCGCCGCGCGCAACGTCTCTTGGGTCCAAATGACTCGATCCGAAGATGTTAACGCCGAGCATTTGCTCAACTACGTAAAAGTAGTGGTGACTGCCGATGCTCTTGAGGTCCTGGCCCGTAGAACAGCTACCAATTAATTGCCATGAGTAATCTTTTCAACGTTATCAAGACCATTTGCCTCACGGAGAAGGCAACACTTCTCGGCGAGAAGAACAACGAGTATGTTTTTCGGGTCGATCCAAAGGCGACTAAGCCTGAGATCAAGAAGGCAATCGAAACCTTCTTTGGTAAGACTGTCATTGGTGTTCGCACCTCTCAAGTAGCAGGTAAGGAGCGCCGCAAGGGCCGCGCGGATGCTGGCCGCACCAACCATTGGAAAAAAGCTATCGTTCGGCTCAAGGACGGTGAGCGCATTGATCTTGTCTAAACCTCGAATTTACGAGTGCGAGCAACCTTTTAACTGAACCGCAGTCATGGCGCTTAAAACTTTCAATCCTACTACGCCTTCCAACCGCTACAAGCAGTGGAACTCCTTTGAGGAGATTACCAAGCACACGCCGGAAAGAAGCCTCACAACAGCCCTACGCAAGTCTGGTGGTCGTAACAACAACGGGCGCATCACTTGCCGACACGTCGGCGGTGGTCACAAGCGCCGCTACCGTGTTATTGACTTCAAACGTGATCGCCGTGACGAACCTGCGGTAGTGATAGGAGTCGAATATGACCCAAACCGTTCGGCTCGTATCGCACTCATTCAGTACAAGGATGGAACCAAAGCCTATATTTTGTCTCCTGTGGGCCTGCAAGTGGGCGGTTCCGTGATCGCCGGTCCCAAGGTGGCTCCTGATCTAGGTAACGCGCTTCCATTGAGCGAGATTCCGTTGGGTACACCGATCCATAACATTGAACTGGTCCCAGGTCGTGGCGGCGTCGTCGCCCGTGCTGCCGGTCAGGAAGCTATCCTTTCCAACCGTGAGGACATTTATGCACTGGTGAAGATGCCTTCTGGTGAGATTCGCAAGATCAACGCAAAGTGCTATGCAACCATCGGCAAGGTAGGCAATGTTGAGCACATGAACGTTGTCAGTGGTAAAGCTGGTCGCACACGCTGGCTGGGTGTTCGTCCAACGGTCCGCGGTATGTGTATGAACCCTATCGACCATCCAAACGGTGGTGGTGAAGGTCGCTCCAAGTCGGGTGGTGGTCGCCAGCATTTGCTGAGTCCTTGGGGCCACGCAAAGGGCCAAAAGACACGCAATAAGAAAAAAGCTTCTGGTGACCTCATTGTGCAGCGTCGCAAGGCTAAGTAACACTTATTAATCAATTCTAGACTATTCACCCTATGGGACGATCGCTCAAAAAAGGACCCTTTATCAGCCAAAAGCTGCTGGCAAAGATCGACAAGATGAATGAGGCACCTCAGAAGCGCCCAATTAAAACTTGGTCGCGCGCTTCGATGATCACCCCTGACCTCGTTGGGCACACATTCTTAGTGCACAATGGCAAGGACTTTGTCAGCGTTTATGCGACGGAAAACATGGTCGGGCATCGCCTCGGTGAGTTTTCCGCCACCCGTAATTTCAAGGCACATGGTGCCCACACGGCCAAGGTTTCCAAGTAGTACAGTTTAGATTCCTGTGATGAAAGCACCCTGCACAACTACTAATTCTGCTCTAATGGCACTCGCCATGAGTGTTGTTGGATTATGCTCGGCTCAACAGGGTAACCTTGAATTGCTGGAGTTGAAAACAACGCTTGAAGTTTCCGCTCGTCGCATCGGTGATTTGGAAGGACAGCTCGCTGCACAACGCGCTCAGAACGTTGCGGTGACTCAAAGCCTGGCATCTGTGACCCACGAGTCAAAAGAGACGCGTGAGAGTTATGAAAAACTTCGCGGGTTAATGGAGGGACTTGGAGTCAGTGTTTTAGATGATGGTGGAGATCAGACCCGCAGTCGTCTTATCGCTGCCTTGAGTGATCTCCGCTTGCTGGAGCAGCAAAAGCGTAGTCTCTCTGAGGCATTGGTGACATTGAGTGAGGCTTCACTGAATATGTCAAAGTCAACAAAGGTCGTCGACTCCCTCATTGCAAGGAGGCTTGAGGACAGTTTAGCGCAAGCAGCACAGATCATTCGAAGCTCTGGGGCTGTTGATAGCTCTGAACAGAGAAGGCGGGATTTGCATGAAGCCAAGGTCATTGCTTTTAAGCAGGACTCCGGTGTGGCGGTGCTCAATGTAGGTGCCAAAGATGGGGTGAAGGTGGGAATGCCTTTCTCAGTATCTCGTCAGGACAAGCCAGTGGCCAAGGTGTTGGTCGTGGACGTCAGAAAAGGAGTGTCGGGTGTGGTCGTGCAACAGCTCGCCAACACGACCAATCCAGTCCAGGTCGGTGACCGTGGAACTATCGACACCGAACGCAGTTTTTAATCAAGGAGAAGAATCATGGAGGTAAAAGCCATCTACAAAAACGCCAGAATCTCGCCCCTCAAGGTGCGTGAGGTTACTCGTGAAATTCAGGGTATGGACGTGTCACGTGCCCTTGCCCTGCTCAACTACACCCCGAAGAAGGCAGCCTTGCTAATTGGCAAGACACTTCAGTCTGCGGTTGCTAATGCCGAAAACCAGCATGAGATGGACCCCGAGACGCTAATGGTGAAGTCTTGCACCGCTACTCCTGGACCTACTCTCAAGCGAATCATGCCTCGTGCACGAGGGTCGGCCGCTCCGATCCTCAAACGCAGTTCACACATCACTGTGATCCTGGCTGCCAAAGTCGCCGATACCGCCGAGGCTAAGCCAAAGCGCACACGCAAAGCTCAAGCCTAATTCAAGTCGTTTAGCCACTCGCTCATCATGGGACAAAAAGTTAATCCAATCGGTTTCCGCCTCGCCGTCCAAAAGGACTGGCGTTCCAAGTGGTATGCTCCAGCCAAGGAATTCACAGAATTTCTTCACAGCGACATTCAGATTCGCAACTATCTTAAGACCAAGCTTATGCAAGCTTCCATCTCGAAGATCGTCATCGAGCGCGCATGGAACCAAGTCCGCGTCACGCTCCACACTGCCCGTCCGGGTCTTGTGATTGGACGCAAGGGGCAGGAAATCGATGTGATGAGCCAGAAGGTTTCCGAGCTTTGCGGCGGCAAGCAGGTCAAGATTGACATCTTCGAAATTAAGACACCTGAGCTGGATGCGCAGTTGGTGGCAGAGTCGGTGACGCAACAATTGGAGCGCCGTATTTCTTTCCGTCGTGCAATGAAACGCGCAGTGCAGACGGCTATGGACATGGGTGCCGACGGCATTCGTATTCGCGTCGCTGGTCGCCTTGGCGGTGCTGACATCGCACGGGCTGAGTGGTATCGTCTTGGAAAAGTACCACTCCAGACCCTCCGCATACCTCTTGATTACGGTTTTGCTGAGGCTCGCACTGTTTATGGCATCATTGGAGTCAAGGTTTGGGTCAACAAGCGTGCCGATCTCGAAAATGGTGCACCGCGACAAGGTGGTGAGCGTCGCGAGCGTCGCGATCGCGGTGACCGCCCAGGTGGCCCAGGTCGCGGTCGTGGCGGCCCTGGTGGACCACGTCGTGATGGACCTTCGGACCGTTCCTCGGCCCCAAGTCCTGCTCCTGCTCCTGAGGCTACCGCTTAATTAGCGTGGTTCGCTTTCTCTTCTCTTCCTCTAATCTCGATACGACACATTACGATTTATGGCCCTTTTGCCCAGCAGAACTAAGTTTCGCAAAAGCCAGCGCGGTAGCCGCAAAGGCATTGCTACCAGCGGTAACAAACTGGATTTTGGTGACTTCGGTCTCCAGACGCTTGAGCGCGGCTGGATCAAGAACAACCAAATTGAAGCTTGCCGCGTTGCAATCACTCGCTTCCTGAAGCGCAAGGGCAAGGTCTTCATTCGCATTTTCCCTCACAAGCCTGTTACTCAGCGCCCCCCAGAAGTGCGAATGGGTAAGGGCAAAGGGGCTCCTGAATTTTGGGTCGCTGTTGTGCTGCCTGGTCACATGTTGTATGAGATCTCTGGTGTGAATGAGGCTACCGCACGTGAAGCCTGTCGTTTGGCAGCTACCAAGCTGGGTCTACGCACCCGTTTCGTGGTGCGCCAAGCTGGGCATTAATTTTACATTTGGACCGATTATGAAAATCAAAGAACTGCGTGAACTGACCGTGGAAGAGCTGAAGAAGCGCGGTCGTGACCTTCGTCAGGAGAGTCTGAACCTTCGCGTTCAGCAGGCGACTGGTCAGCTCGAAAATCCAGCGCGTCTGCGCCTGATCCGTCGCGAGGTCGCTCGCATTGAAACGCTGTTGACAGAGCGTCGTAAGAAAGCCGCAATCGCCGCCGCAGCCTGAGCCCCCTGATTTCCCATGAGTGATATTGTATCCGCAGCACCATCTACGCCCGAGACGAAAGCCAAGAAGACGCGCGTCGGTCTGGTTGTGTCCAACAAGATGAACAAGACAATCGTTGTCGAAGTCGAGCGCCGCATCGCGCATCCGCTGTTCAAGAAGATTGTCCGCAAGACATCGAAGTTCTATGCTCATGACGAAGAGCAAAAGGCGGCGATTGGCGACACAGTTCTTATCGAAGAAAGTCGTCCGCTCAGCAAGCTAAAGCGCTGGAATTTGGTCGAAGTGCAGAAGCACTAATCGCAGTCACACTTAACCGATAAATTCGAGGACAAGATTATGCTCCAAATGGAATCCGAAATCCCGGTGGCCGACAACACCGGAGCCCGCATGGCCGAAATGATCGGTGTGCTGGGCAAAAAGAATACGCGCTTTGCTTTCGTCGGTGATATCATTACCGCACACGTTCGTGAGTCTACCCCGACTGCAAGCGTCAAGAAGGGTGAGGTGGTTCGCGCTGTGGTTGTTCGCACAGCCTTTCCGATCCGCCGGTCCGATGGCTCGGTATTGCGTTTTGATCGCAATGCTATCGTCATTATTGACAAGGATAACAATCCTCGTGGCACTCGCATTTTTGGTCCTGTCGCCCGTGAGCTGCGTGACAAGAATTTCATGAAGATCGTTTCGCTCGCCCCTGAAGTGCTATGAACCGTCCAAAATTCCATGTTAAGAAAGGCGACCTTGTTCGCGTCACTACCGGTGACAGCAAGGGCGTAGAGGGTGTGATTCTCAAGGTCATTACCAAAAAGAGCCGGGTGCTTGTGGAAGGCGTTGCCAAGCTGAAAAAGGCTGTGCGCCCTAGCCAACAGCATCCGCAAGGCGGCTGGATTGATATTGATCGCCCGGTTCACATTTCCAACGTCAAAAAAGTAGGTGGAGAAGAGAAGAAGCCTGCCACCAAAAAAGCCGCATCAAAGAAGGCCGCCAAGAAGAAGTCACTTGATAACTAGAATTAGTCCAGCATTGTCCCCACCCCCCTCGGCCCCGTAACCAGTCGCCCCCGGAAAAGGTGAAGGAAAAGAGACCCAAAGCCATGGAACCAGCACTACAGAAGCTATACAAAGAGATGATCCCCGAGCTGCAAAAGCAGTTGGGAGTCACTAATGTTCATCAGATCCCTCGTTTGGAGAAGATCGTCATCAACTGCAGCATCGGTTCCCAGTCGGACCGCAAGGTTGCTATCGAGGATGCAGTGAACGATCTAACATTGATCTCTGGCCAGAAGCCAATTGTTGCTACGAGCAAAACTGCTATTGCCAATTTCAAGCTTCGCGCTGGTGAGCCTGTGGGTTGCAAGGTCACGCTTCGCGGCCGCCGCATGTATGATTTTATGCTTAGATTGGTGCGCACGGCCATCCCACGCATTCGTGACTTCCGCGGTGTTCCACCCCGCGCCTTTGACGGTCGTGGTAACTACACGCTAGGTATCACTGATCAGTCCATCTTCCCTGAAGTTGAGCTCGACAAGGTGAAGCGCACTCTTGGGTATGATATCACTTTTGTGACGACTACCAACAATGACGATCACGCACGAGTGATGTTGAAGGCGCTTGGAATGCCCTTCCGTGAGCGCGTCCAGCAGGCGGTGAAGAAGGAAGCGGATCAGAACTAAATCCGTATTTGCCCATTTAATAAAGACACGTACACAAGCGCTATGACAGATCCCATCGCCGACTTCCTGACACGCATTCGCAACGGCTCCGCAGCCGGTCTATCAGATGTCCTCGCACCATATTCCAAGATCAAGGCTGAGATCAGCCGCATCCTCACTGAGGAAGGTTACATTTGGGGTTATGAAGTTGACACCCAGGAAACACACCCTCGTCTCAAGCTGAAGTTGAAGTATGACAAGAGGGCTCCGGTAATTCGCAGTCTGAAGCGTGTCAGCAAGCCTGGCATTCGCACCTATGTTGGAACCGATGAGATTCCTCGTGTTCTCGGTGGCCTTGGGATCTCTATCCTCTCCACCTCTAAAGGCATCATGACCGGCTCGAAGGCACGTCGGTCGAAACTCGGCGGCGAGCTGCTTGCCTTTGTTTGGTAAACATTCGGAGGATACAAATTATGTCTCGT
>CAXNNN010000120.1:0-8545 GCA_964203095.1 Verrucomicrobiaceae bacterium
CAAATCTTCTGCGATGCCGGTGAAAACGAAGACAGCAGAGTTGCTCATCCATTCCTGGAAGGCCCAAGTCGCCTCCTGCCCATGGGATGAGTCGCACCGCCTTGTTCGCTTGGTCGTTCAGATTCCCGGCGAACAGCCCGCTGCGGCCCCTGGCCAAGAGTATGCCCTGAGCATTAGCTTTGATGCCAACTACGTGCGCAGCTTCCGCGCCCTCGGCGAGCGCAGCGTGCCCGCGAGCGCAGCGGATGCGCCCGCCTTCCACATCGCTTGGTATGAGTTCATCCCCAACGGTCAGGCCAGCGATGCCGCTCGGGTGATCGGCCATGTCACCCTGCCAAATGCACGGTTCACCACGGCCACCACGGCGCCCTTCGATGCCTCTTCCTTACAAGTCGTGGATCGTGGCGCAGGCTGGGCCAGCGCACGTGATGATTTCCTTTTTGAGAGCGCGATCATGGGCTTCGGGCTGTTGCTGAAAGGTGAAAAAGACAGCGGTGTGCTTGATCACGCCTTGGTGCTGGACCTCGCCCTGCGCGCGGGGGCTGAGGATGGCGAGCGTGCAAAATTCGCCAAGCTGGTGAAGGACGCGCAGAAAGCTGCCGGGCTTTAGACGTGCAGCGCACTTTGACTTGCGTCACATCCCAAGACAAAAGACGCTTCTATGTCCACCATCGTTGTCGCCCAGAAAAATGGCGTCGCCTGCATTGGCGCCGATACCCTCAGTTCGCTCGGGCCCGTTCGGCAGCGTGCGCACCACGTGGTGAACAAGACCAAGATCACCTACATTGAGGATACCTTCATCGGGCTCACCGGCACGTCGGCAAGCCTAGTGGTGATGAACAGCTACTTCGCCAATCCCGAGCGCCCGCGTGATTTCTCCTCGGCTGACGCGATCTTCGAGACTCTGCGCCACGCGCACTACTTCCTGAAGAACGAATACTTCATGGCCACGCATCCCGACAAGGGCGACGAATACGAGACCACGCAGTTCTATGGTCTGGCCGCAAACCCGCACGGCATCTTCGCCATATACTCGTATCGCAGCGCGCAGCAGTTCGCACAGTTCTGGTCCGCAGGCAGCGGACGCGACTTCGCTCTTGGGGCAATGGCCGCCGTCTATGATCAATGCGCGACCGCCGAGCAAATCGTGCGCATTGGGCTGGAAGCAGCGGCTGAGTTCGACAGTGCGACGGGCGAACCTTTTGAGATTTACAATGTGAAGCTGGCACCGCCTCCACGCGCAAGACGCAGTGCTCCGAAGAAGCGGAAATGAGCTACTTCACCACCCGCATCAACCACTCCCGCGCCTGCTGCCGAATGGGTAGATCACACAACAGCCAGCGAGCGCTATGATTGACATACGGCAGGGTGACGAAGGTGAAGTCCCCCTGCACGCCTGTGCTAGCGATGGCCTGCTGCGTTTTGTCCGTGCCCCGTTCCTGGCTGATCCACTGTGGTCGTGAGCCCAATCGTTTCATCCGCTCGGGCCACGCGGGCTCATCGGGAGTGGGGTGCTTGAACTCACCCTCGTAATGGCTGTGGCAGACCATGCCGCACCACAGCTTGGCAATCTCTTCATCGTGCAGGCCAATGTAATTGCAGGCGATGGCACCGCGCGAAAAGCCCATCAGCACCACGCGCTTTTCATCGCCACCGAAACGGGCGCACACATCCTTCACCGTGGCCATGCAGTAGCGCTTCGTCTCGGACACATCGCCCCACCACTTGGTCGCATTCTGACCATTCCCCACGAAGGGCAAACAGACCCAGAGAAAGCCCCTACCAGCAGATAAGCCATAGCCCATCACACAGTCGTCCACAGTGCCGTCACTAGTATCGCCCAGCTTGTTCGCGTAGCCGCCATTGCCCGCGTATTCGACCAGCACGGGCAGCTTGGCATCGGGCTTCCAGTCCGTCGGCAAATACAGCGTGTGATGCACCTGCGTGCCCTCCCAGTCCTGCGTCGTGGCACGCACGCGTTTGCCTGGGGAAGATGCCTCATTTGTGACCTGCGGCACCATCAAGTCTGTGGGCACATCGTTCAGGTTCTGCTGGGCGCTGGCCAGGGTTGTGAGCACACATAGGACGAAAAGGACTCTCATGAGCTCAGTCTGAAGAATAGATGCACGCGGCTCAAGCCTGGATATGCTTTGCGCATGATGGATGACCTTGCCGCGCGGATGGCTGCCGATCTCACCGAGATCGAGCGGACGCACATGCCTTTCGGCAAGTATGGCCCGCAGTTCTGCCCTCCTGACGGCATGCCCATTTACGATCTGCCTGCGGAATACCTGATGTGGTTCGCCAACAAAGGCGGCTTCCCCAAGGGCAAGCTTGGCCGCCTGCTCGAAATCGTTTACCACATGAAGGCCGACGGTTCGGAAAGCGCCTTCGATGGCATGAGGCGGCGCAATGGCGGCCGCACGCCATTGCGCCAGGAACGTCCGCGCAGCTATGTAACGGATGAGAGTGGAAAGTTAAGGGCTGAGAGTTGAGAGAAAGACCCAGCCTTCCTGGCTGCTCAGCCACGTATTCAACCACGATTCAGTCCTTTCTGACGCCGAACCCTCAACTCCAAGTCTCTCAACTTTAAGCTTTGAAAGACTCGCTGACCTCCCCCATTTACCTGACCATGCCTGACGCCCCCAAGTATACCAATGCTCTGATCCACGAGAAGTCGCCTTACTTGCTGCAGCACGCTCACAATCCCGTGAACTGGCTGCCCTGGGGCGAGGCCGCGTTTGAAAAGGCGCGCGCCGAAGACAAGCCCATCCTTCTCTCCAGCGGCTACTCCACATGCCACTGGTGCCACGTCATGGAGCATGAGTCCTTCGAGAATGAGGACATCGCCACCGTGATGAACGAGCACTTCATTTGCATCAAGCTTGACCGCGAAGAGCGGCCCGATGTGGACCTCGTTTACATGACCTACGTGCAGGCCGCGACCGGCCACGGCGGATGGCCAATGAATATCTTCCTCACACCCGAACTGAAGCCCTTCTACGGAGGCACTTACTATCCGCCAGTGACGCGCGGACGCATTGGTTGGAAGGATTTACTCGGCGAGATCAACAAGATCTGGTTAGAAGACAAGGCCGGTGTGCTGGAGCGGGCCAGCACCTCCATCGCCAAGCTTCAAGATCACATCGAGCGCGAGCTGGCCGAGAAAGGCGACCCCGATCACAAGCAGGTTCTGGACAAGGCCTACAACGACCTCAGCGGCAGCTTCGACTATCATGAAGGCGGCTTCAGCGGTGCGCCGAAATTCCCCCGCCCTACCGCGCTGGATCTGCTCTATCGCCTGCACATGAACTACAAGACCAGCGACGAAAGCCAGTCCTCCTGGGCGCTGGAGATGGCGCTCAAGACCCTGCGCGCCATGGCCAATGGCGGCCTGCGCGACCATCTCGGTGGCGGCTTCCATCGCTACTCCGTCGATGGCTACTGGCACATCCCGCACTACGAGAAGATGCTCTACGATCAGGCACAGTTGCTCCCGGCCTATGTGGAGGGCTACCAGCTCAGTGGCGGTGTGGATTTCTATGCGCAGATCGCGCGGCAAATCGTTACTTATGTGAAGAAGGATCTCACGCATCCCGAAGGCGGTTTTTACTCCGCCGAAGATGCCGACAGCTACGCCACCGCCGAATCCGACCACAAGACCGAAGGCGCGTTTTATGTCTGGAAAGCCAGTGAGATCGACCAACTGCTCGGCACCCGCGAAGGCAGCATCTTCCGCTATGCCTATGGTGCCCGCAAGGATGGCAACGCCAGGCCAGAAAGCGATCCACAGGGCGAACTCAAGGGCTTGAACACTCTGTTCCGCGCCTTCACAGCCAAGAAGACCGCCGAGTATTTTAAGATGTCCCCCGAGGAGGTGGACGACATCCTCAAGAAGGGCCGTGAGGTCCTGCTCGAAACTCGCAACCAACGCCCGCGCCCACACCTGGACGACAAGGTCATCACCGCCTGGAATGGCCTCATGATTGCGGGGCTCGCCAAAGCCGGAGCCGTGCTGCACGAGGCCGACTTCATCACGCTCGCCACCCAGGCCGCGAACTTCCTGCACGACAAGCTATGCGCCACCCCAGGCAAGGGCTTGCGCCGCAGTTGGCGCGAGGGCGAAGCCAAGGTGGACGCCTTTGCTATCGACTACGCCTGCCTCATCCACGGCCTCATCGAACTGCACCAGGCCACGCTCGATGAGCGCTGGCTCAAGTGGACCGAGCAGCTACAAGCCGAGATGGACACTCGCTTCGAGGACAAGGAGCACGGTGGCTACTTCAGCACCCACACCGACATGCCCAACACCATCATGCGCGTGAAGGAAGACTACGATGGTGCTGAGCCATCGCCAAATTCGCTCAGCGCCTTGAACTTGGTCCGCCTCGCGTCGCTCACAGCGAACAAGTCTTTCCAGACCAAAGCCGACACCCTGCTGAAGCTCTTCCACGGCACCCTCACCAACAGCGCCTCATCCGTGCCCATGATGGTCATAGCCCTCGACCTGCTGAAGCACGACCACCAGCAGATCGTCCTCGCTGGCGACCGCGCTGACAGCGACTATCAAGCACTGCTCCGCGCCGCCCACAAGCGCTTGCTGCCCTACGCGACCTTGCTCAACGCCAGCGATGGACGCGATGACTTCGTCAAGGCCATGCAACCCGTGCAAGGCAAGCCCGCCGCCTATGTCTGCCAGAACCAGACATGCCAAGCACCGGTGACGACGGCGGAGGCCCTTTTGAAGCTGCTCGATTGATCACTTAGCCCAGCGAATCCGCGCGGCGAACACACTGTTGTCAGCGCCATATGGGTTGTCCACGGGCACGATCAGGGGTGGGCTGAAGGTCTGCATCCACTCGGCGACGGTGACCCAGGTCTCGTTCTCGCTGACCTCGGTCACGGCGAAGTTGCCCAACCGCGCCCCGCGTTCGGGCACGATCAGTTGCTCGGTCTCGCGCAGGACCTGCAGCTTATCCTTGTCCACCTTCGCCATGAATAGCGGTGCGCGGTGACGAATGATGTGATCGTTGTGCGCGCCCTTGCGGTTGTAGACCAGATACAAGTCGTCGCCATGCGTGACCCAGTGCTGCTGGGTATTGTAGTTGCCGATCTCCTCGCCATTCGCCCAGGTCCATTTTTTCGGCGCGGTGAAGTTCAAGCCATCGTCGCTGCTGCTGACGTAGCCAGCGTTGTCATTGCGCAGCGTCAGGTAGAAGCGATCACCACAGCGCACCAATGATGGCTCGTAAAGGCCACGGCCATCGGCGAGTTCCAGTTCGTTGCCCTGGCCGAGCATCTTCAATTCCTTGCCATCGAAGGAACAGCGCAGCACGGTCACGCGATAGTATTTGTCGGCCTCGCCCTTGAAGTAAATGGGCAGCAGGATGTCGCCATTGTCCAAGTCCACCCGCTGCACGCAGCCAGCACCGGAGTTGTGAAACTTCGGCACGTCCGGCATCTTCAGCGTGGTCCACGGCGACCAAGTGCGCGTCTGGTCGTCATAGACCGCGTAGCTAGCCTCGCGCTTGCGATTGTGAATCACCGCATTGTTCTTGTAGCGCACGGTATGGCCGATGCCTAGCAGCTTGCCGGACTTCGCATGCCACTTCGGCGTGAAGTCGCAGGCCGCCACGACAATGCCATCGCCTTCGTCGCGGCGGCCAAGAGTGTCACCGTGCTCGGTGATAGGGCTCCACGTTTTGAGGTCGTCGGTCCGCACATCATTCAACGCGAAGAACACATCGCTGCCCGTGAGCAACAGCTTCTGCATGGTCATCACCACGCTCGGCTTCGCACCGGGAATCGCTCCGGCTCGCGGATGCACCCAGCACATCTTCGCATCGTAGCCGTTGGCGACGGTGTCGAGCTGCACGGTGTAAGGCGCACCCGGCAGCCAGCTTTGTTTTTGATCCGCCAATCGCTGCGCCAGCGGCAACACGACTTGGGTAACTCGGTGCGCCATTTCGGCATGACCCGCTGGATTCGGATGGCAGCCATCGGTGGTCCAGGCTTGCAGTTTGACCTTTCGCTTCTGCACTGCTGCCCAGTGACCGAAATGATCGACTAGCGGCGTGCTCGTGTCCTTGGCGATCTTGCGACACGCGTCCATGTAACGAGCGATTCGCAGGTTCGGCTCCTCGCCCGCACCGTTCTTGCGATGCTCCTCACCGAACATCGGCTCCGTCATCAACACGATCAGAATGCCCGCCTTCTGCAAGCGCGTGACGATCTCGCGCAGGTTCGCTTCATAGGCCTGTGCGGTGATGCGACTCTCAGTCTTGCCAATGTCCACCCAGCTGTCGTTTGTGCCATACATCACGGTCACCAAGTCGGGCTTCTGTGTGATGACGTCACGCTCCAGCCGCTTCAGTGCTTGGTCAGTGCGCTCGCCGCCAATGCCGATGTTCTGCACCGTGGCATCAATCTGATTTTGCTTTAGCGTGGCTTGCAGCAGCGAGGCAAATGTTTGCTCCGCGGTGACTCCCGAACGCACTCCTTTGGTGATCGAATCGCCCAGAGTAATGATCTTGACCGGCTGTGCCGCGAGAGGCAACGCCAGCATGCAAGCGAGCAGCAGTGGTCTCATAGCTTGGTCAGCGGGTTGACACGATCCTTCAGCGGCAAGGCGACACGTTGGCCGTTCAGCCGGTGTGATTCGAAGATGCCCGAGACCATTTCTAGAATGACGCGGCCATCTTCAGCGCTGCACAACGGCTCGCGATTCTCCTTCATAGCGGCGATCAAGTCGCGACCGCCGAAGACATGGTTCATGACCGACTTGATGTCCGAGATAGGCTCCGGCTTGCCAATGCCAGCGCTCGTGATCGGCACCCAGGTGCGAGGCTCCTTCACCGGATCGAACGGACTGCCTTTCAAATACTGCGCCAGTGGCTCTTCGTCGATGCGCAGGTCGATGATGCCCTGCGTGCCGATGATCTGCACACCGAAGCCAGTCGTCTTCACGCCGGCATTCTGCACGCTGTCGAAGAAGGTAGGCACGCCACTCTGCATCTCGAAGCGCGCGTGCACTTCATTGCCCGCCAATGGGCCGACGCCTTCCGCGCCTTCAGTCAAGTCCGCCTTAGTCACCGGCTTGGCCTTCAGCAGCACGCTAGCGGAACAACTGAGCGGCTCGCCCGCAAAGAAGTGAATCAGGTTGAACAAGTGCCCGCCGAGCACCCAGAGATCGAGCGCTCCGCCGCGCGCGTCCTCCTTGCCACGAGCGCGGAACTCCAGCACCTGACCAACCGCGCCGTCTTTGATAAGCTGCGTGATGCGCGGCAAGACGGGGTGATAGCGATTGCGGTGCGCGATCGCGAGCTTCACGCCCTTGGCCTTGCACGCGGCGATAACTTCATCCGCTTCCGCCAGCGACCGGCAGAACGGCTTCTCCATGTAGATCCCCTTTACCCCGGCATCGATCGCGGCCAGGATCATTTCGCGGTGCTGGTCGATGTGACGCGGCCCGATGGCGGCGATGTCCGGCTTCAATGCCTTAAGCATCTGCACATAGTCAGCGAAGCCCTTCTTCACCTTCAGCTTCTTCTGCGCGGCGGCGAGGCCCGTGGCATTAGCATCCGCGACACCCACGATCTCGGTCTCCAGCATGTCCAGCCACATCGTGTCAATGCCATGGCCGTAATTGCCGCGTCCCGTATGGCCAATGACAGCCACACGAAGCTTTGATTCAGCAGCAAAGGAAGAGTGAGCCGCCAGAGAAGCAGCAAACGTGTTGGTGACAAAGGCGCGGCGTTTCATGAAGGCACAAGAAACGCCGCTGAAACACGGTTCTACTCAGAGCTTTGGCATCAGCGCTGAATGGGGGGCAGTTTCGCCGCTAGCAGCGCGCGCAGTTCCTTCAGCACATCTGCATGCTCTGTGTCATTGGCCAGATTGATGTATTCGTGCGGATCAGCATCGTGATCGTAAAGCTCGATGCCATCGCGGCCTTCGTTCCACTCGGTGCAGCGCCAGCGAGCGGTGCGCACGCTGCGACCCCAATGCTCAGCGTTCTGCCCCCGACGCGCCTGGGTGAAGGCGTGGTCCTGAACCTGGGTCGAGAGATCGATCAGTATCGGTGCCAGACTTTTGCCTTCCAGCTTCGGCGGAGCCGTCACGCCGGTCAGCTCGCAGAGCGTGGGAAACACATCGACGAGTCCTGCAAAGCTAGGAGTCACACCACGGGCCTTCGTTCCCGGTGCGCGAATGATCAGCGGCACACGCGCGCTTTCTTCGAACAAGCTGCGCTTGTGCCACAGGCCGTGCTCACCCAGATGCCAGCCGTGATCACTGGCGAAGACGATGATCGTATTGTCGCTCAGCCCACACTCCTTCAGTGCGCCCAGCAGCTTGCCCGCCTGCGCATCGACATAGCTGACGCAGGCCAGATAGGCGCGAATGGCGGCGCGACGTTGATCGGGCGTGGCGGTCAGCGCGTAACCGGGCACGGCACCGTTGCGTGCTGGCAGCGGAATGTCCGCCTCGTCATCCGCAGGCGCTTCAGGCAGCGGGATGCTGTCGAAGGGATACAGATCAAAATACT
>CAXNNN010000121.1:0-8409 GCA_964203095.1 Verrucomicrobiaceae bacterium
CTGGGCTACTGCATTGGCAAAGGGGACGTGGATGTGCGCCTGTCTGGGCCACGCGATTTAGTGCAGGCAGCTGCGACCTTGGTGCGTGATCGCATCGGCGACTACATCGCCAGTGAAGACCGTCGCGTGCTAGAGGAGGTGGTCATTGACCTGCTGAAAGCGAAAGCCCAGTGGGTCACCACCGCCGAGAGCTGCACAGGTGGCGAGCTAGCCAGCCGCCTGACGAATGTGAGCGGTGCCTCGGCTGTGTTCGGCCACGGCTTCGTCACGTATGCGAATGAAGCAAAGGCCAAGCACCTGGGCGTGGACATGGCCTTGATCGAGAGCCACGGCGCGGTGAGCGAGCAAGTCGCACGGGCGATGGCCGAAGGCTGCCTGGCCACCGCAGGTGCCGATCATGCGCTGGCCTGCACCGGCATCGCTGGCCCCACAGGCGGCACAGCGGAGAAGCCAGCAGGCACGGTGTTCATCGCACTGGCTTCAAAAGGCTTGGCAACCGACGTGCGCAAGGTCTTCTACCCCGTCACCCGTGATCGCTTCAAGATGCTGACCACCCAATACGCACTCGAGATGCTACGGCGGCGCTTGCTTGGCTTGAGCATTCAGTAGCGCCACAGGCTAAGCTTGAAGGCACAGCTCAAGAGGCAATGCATTGACATTAAACCCTTATAAAAAACTTAAGTTTTATTTTTTGTATTAGTAAAACTAAAAGCGAAGTAGCCAACACCACAGGCCCTATGGAATGAGAAGAGCTTCAGGGCGTGAATAAGCCGAACGTTCAAATCTTGTATGAAGAAACTGGCGCTCTGTTTACCAATCAGGTGATCGTTAACTCCGGCCGCGACCAGATCGTCCTCGACTTCTCCACCGGCATCATTTCCGACCATACCACCGGCACGCTGCTACCCATCCAGAAGCGTATCGCACTCAGGCCTGGCAATGCCTTGAAGCTGATTCAAACTCTCTCGGGCGTGATCTAGAAGCAGGTGCGAGCGAGCCGCGCGACGGCGAAGTAAATCCCCTGTTCTTGACCATCAAAGTCATTCCGGCCTCAGCTTGGTAATGCTCAAGGGCTCCTTCCTCAGTGGATTGAGGGCTTCGATTTTCTGGAGTCATGAAGACTGCCACCGATGCCGTATCTGCGGGCGCATCAGGCAGCGCTGGAGATGAAGGAAGAAGTGGCCTTCTACCTGGAGGCGCGTGGCAAAAACCCGCAGCTGACGGAAGCCGACAAGGCAGCGGGCAATGCGTTGTCCGGAGTGCCATGGGATGCGCTGGTGCGCCCTTGGCACCTGTATTTGAAGAACGCGCTCGGTGCCCAGCGCTCATTCCATCAAGGCGAGCACTACATCGTGCAGGAATACAAGGTGGTCATCGTGGATGAGTTCACAGGTCGTGCCCATGAGAAGCGCTCCTGGCAGCAGGGCCTGCACCAAGCTGTGGCCGCGAAGGAAGGCGTAGGCATCCCACACAGCCGCCAGCGTTACTTCCGTCGCTATGACAATCTGGCTGGGCTCACCGGCACCGGCATGGAGAGCAAGAAGGAGTTCCATCACTTCTTCAAGCTACCCATCCGAGCCATCGAGCCGAATCGCCCGAACCTGCGCAAGGTAATGCTCGACCGCGTCTATAAGAACCGCGACGCCATGCTCAAGGCGGTGGCGCAAAACGTGGCCGAGCACTGGCACCTAACGCAGCCCGTGCTGATCGGCACACGCATCATTAGCATCAGCGAGGCACTGGCGGCAATCCTTGCCGAGCAAGGCATTCTGCACCGCGTGCTGAATGCGAAACAGAACAAGGAAGAGAATGAGATCATCGCCGCCGCTGGCGAGCTGGGCAGTGTGGTCGTCGCCACCAACATGGCCGGGCGCGGCACCCACATTTCCCTGCCGAAGGAATCCCTGGCCTATGGCGGCCTGCACGTCATCGGCGTGGAGTGAAGCGAGTCCGCACGCGTGGACCGGCAACTCGCCGGGCGCTGCGCGCGTCAGGGCCAGCCGGGTAGCACCGTCTTCTTCGTAAGTGCCGACGATCACTTGGTCAAAATGTTCGCCCCACTCCTCGCCAAGCAATTGGCCCGCATAACCGCTGCGGAGGATGGCCGGCTGCCAGACGACATCGCACGTCTATTCTTTGAACTCCAAGTTCAGGTGCAAAAGACCCGTGACCAACAGCGGCTGCCGATGGAGAAGTGCGACCAATGGATGGATCAGACCCGCAAAAGCCTTGCATGAAGGTTCTCGTCGCCCTGTCGCTCATGCTCGCCGCCAGCCTGCCCTTTGCCAAGGCCGCTGATGAAACACCCACCCTCACTTACCTGCGGCCGTTGCAAGAAATTGACCTCGCCTCTGCCGAGAGTGGCATTGTGGGCTCGGTACTGGTGAGCCCCGGCGATCACGTCACCAAGGGGCAGGAAATCCTGCGATTGAACTCGACCGTGATCGAGGCGCAGCTCGCCCAATCCGAAGCCCAGGCCAAGTAAGAAGGCCGCATCAACTCCGGCGAGGCCAAGCACCTGATGGGCCAAGCAGCGGCTCGTGATCATCGACTCGCTGCGCGGCTCTGGCAGCACCAACCAAGCCGAGCGCGACAAGGCGGCCGTTTCCCTCGCCGTCGCCGAAGGCCAGCTCAAGGCGGCGCAGGAAGAGCGGAACGCACTGCTCTACTCCACCGCCACCATCAAGGCGCAGCTGGATCAACGCATCATCCGCAGCCCCATTGATGGCTTGGTCACCGAAATCACCCGCGTTGTCGGTGAACCTGTGGACGCGCGACGTGCCGAGATTGCCGAATATCTCGCCTGCATTGTGGACCTGTCACAGTTGATCGCGCGCGCTCACATCCCTTCCGGTCTCACCGAGAAACTAAAGCTTGGTCAGAAGCTGAGTCTCGTGCTCGACGGACCGAACAAGAACACCGGCGAGGGCACCATCCGCTTCATCTCCCCCACAGTCGATGCTGCTACACGCCTAGCCGAAGTGCATCTCGTCTTCCCGAACGCCGACGGAAAGCTGCGCAGCGGCATTGCCGGCATGCTCATGGTGCCAACGACTGCGACTCCCTGAGCGCCCATGGCGAAACGCTAGCTGATCCGATGCGTTGAAAGGTCCTCAGCGCATCAAGATCAGCCAACAGCCGGAATTAGCCCACCTTCACACCCGGTAACGGCAGAGGCGTCGGCTCAAATTTGTCGCCCCACTTCAGAGTCTCTTCAGGCGCGAGATCCTCCTTGCTATTGAGCATGTCCTCCCAGGTGATGCGCTTGCCGGTGTAGCAGGCCTGACGGCCAAGGATGGCGACCAGTGTGCTGTTCATCATGCGCTCGCTGTCATCGACGTAGCCGCCGTTTCGCACAGCCTCGAACAGCACGTCGTGCTCGACCTGATACATATCCTTCTTCTGGCCCTTCCAACGCCAGCGCTTGGCCCCCTCGATCATGGGCTCACCGCCGCCAACCTTGCCGATCAATAGCTTGCCCTTGGTGCCAGCAACCACGTCATTTGTTTCGCCATGGCAACCCGGAATCTGACGGCTAGCCATGTGGCAAATGACGTTGCCTGGGAATTCATAAGCGATGGAGAAGTGGTCAAAGATATTGCCGCCCTCTGCCTTGATCTGTCGACCGCCGACACCGACCGCTGCGATAGGGGCGATGTCTTTCATTCCCCAGCAAAGCTTGTCCACGCTGTGCACCGCCTGCTCGACGAGGCCATCGCCACCGAGCCAAGAAAAATTATACCAATTGCGGATCTGCCACTCCACATCGCTCATGTCTGCGGGCCGCGTGTCAGCCGTGGGCATGGGTTTGACGGGACCCGTGTGATAGGTGTGGTGCGTGGCAACCACGTCGCCAATCTCGCCGTCGAACAAACGTTTATAAGCTTCCTGACGTGCATAGTCGTAGCGCCAGCAGAAGCCTGCCACGACATTCAACTTCTTCTCGCGGGCCTTGCGCACGGCTTCCATGGCCATGTGATAGCCTGCGGCATCCACTGCCATCGGCTTCTCGGTGAAGATGTGCTTCCCAGCCTCCACCGCCGCCTTCAAGTGAAGGGGACGATAACCCGGAGGCGTGGCGAGGATGACGACATCCACATCCATCGCGAGCAGCTTCTGAAAACCATCCAGACCAGTAAAGCGGCAGTCTACGGGGACATCGACACGCTCCTTGTGAATGGCCGTCAGATTCATCAGCGCCTTGTCGATCTGCGTGCCTAGCACATCAGCAATGGCGACCAGTTTGGAGTTCTTGTCATAGGCACTGAGCGCCTGATTCGCAGCGCCGGAGCCACGGCCACCACAGCCGATGAGGCCGATCTTAATCGTCTCGGCAGAGTCCGCCTTCTGCTGCGCACGCAGCGTAGTCGCCGCAGTGATGATGGCCGGTGCAAAGAGGGAGCCTTGGCGGATGAAATGGCGACGAGATAGTGAGGATGAGGGAGGCGTCATGATGAGTAAAGGAATGGAGAAATCGCTACCAGGGGGCTCGAAGTTTCGGCGATTTACCTGTTGGCAGCCATAGCGCTTAGAGCAAACGCGTGGATTGCTCGCTGTCGGCGAACTCGGGCACCGCATGGAGCCGCTGCGTGTCGGCGGCGCTGACATCGGAGCCCGATGGATTCAGCGCAGCATCCACAAGCAGCTGCGTATCAGACAAGAAGACATTTATCGCCTTGGCTAGGAAGTCGACATCTACGGCACGGGAGTGGAGAACGGCGAGCGTGCAATCACCACTGAACTTGCCCAACAAATACACGCCATCGTAACCGAACCAAAAGGTGTTCACCTCATGCTCGCCACCCGCGTAGTGCTCGCGTGCCTCCAGCAAGGCGTGCACCAATCCGTCAGCTCGGAAGTCTTCAAAGGGAAGCAGGTTGACCAGCACCTGACGACGCCAGGCAAGGCAGATGCCGTTGACGGCACCGGCATGTTTCAGGCGCTCTAGGGCAGCACGCAGCGAGGGGGCGATCTTGGTGGCCATAAGACAGATTAGGCGTCAGTTGAAACTTGCTGGAACAATTCAAACAGCGGCGCATGTCTCGCGATCATGCCGCCACTGCCCGACTGGCCATCGACCGAGCAGGTCCAGAGGTGAGTGAAATCAGCCTCGCGATACGCCCCCATCCAGACATTGCCGAGGTCGAGAGCTTGACCAATCTTGCTACCAAAGTGGCGAAGGCCTTGGAAGTCAGCGGCGAAGTTTTTCGCATCCTCCTGACTCGTATCACCAGTGACGCTGCCGTCACGAAACTCGAACTGCTTGAGGGTAGGGTCGGACATGATTTCACAGGAGTCTCCAATGAAACGCCCCCTCAAAGCAAGCCAAAAGCTTCAACCTAACGCAACGACGCTCGCTGCCGCAGCGTCGCGTGTGTGCGTCAGCGTGACCAGCACCTGCTGAATGCCAATCTGCTGTGCACGCTCCGCTGCCCCATCGTGCAGAGCTATGGAGGGCTGGCCACTCTCGGCGCGGGCGACCTCAATATCGGCCCAACCCACGCCCCCGGCGAAGCCAGTGCCCAGCGCCTTGGCGACGGCCTCCTTCGCGGCAAAGCGAGCGGCGTAGTGCATCGCAGGCTCGGCTTGGCCATCGCAATAAGTCTGCTCGGAATTGGTAAAGGTGCGTGCCTTGAACCGCTCGCCGTGGCGCTCCAGCAGATCGCGAATGCGCGCCACTTCGACCAGATCCAAACCGAGGGCGATCACCTTCATGCTCAGCGCTGCATGGCGACTAGCATCTCCTTCACTGCTGCCTGCAAGCCGATAAAAACAGCACGCGAGACGATGTGATGGCCAATGTTTAGCTCCTTCAAATGTGGCACCGCCAACAAATCCGGCAGGTTCTGCGTGGTGAGTCCATGGCCCGCATTGATCTGCAAACCCAGGCTGTGGCCTAGCTCGGCGGCGGCAATCAAACGCGCCACCTCTGACGCACGTTCAGCACCGGTGTGATTCGCAAAGGTGCCCGTGTGCAATTCGATCATGCTCGCACCGACTTCCGCCGAAGCCCGCACCTGGTCGAGGTCTGGATCAATGAACATGCTGACCTGAGTGCCATTGGCTTCCAGCGCAGCGACCGTCGGCTTCAACGCTTCGAAATGAGTGCGCACATCCAGACCGCCCTCGGTGGTGATTTCCTCGCGGCTCTCGGGCACCATGCAGACGAAGTGAGGCTTCACCCTGAGGGCGATGATCAGGATCTCGGGCGTATTGCCCATTTCCAAATTCAGCTTGGTGCCGATGCGTTCACGCAGCAAATAGACATCGGCATCTTGGATGTGCCGGCGGTCAGCCCGCAAATGCACCGTGATGGAGTGCGCCCCGGCAGCTTCGGATTCCAGCGCGGCCTGCAAGACAGAAGGCTCTGCATTGGGCGAGTCCAGCATGGTGCGGTAGCGCGCCTGCCGAAGGGTGGTGATGTGGTCAATATTGACGCCGAGATGAAGCATAGCGGATCAATGGAGGAAGTGGCGGAAACCGGTGAAGCACATGGCGACATCGCGCTCATCGGCAGCAGCGATGACTTCGCTATCACGCATAGAACCACCGGGCTGAATAGCAGCGGTGGCGCCGGCTTCGGCACAGGCGATCAGTCCATCGGCAAAGGGGAACATGGCATCGCTGGCGACGACACTGCCTTTCAACGAGAGGCCTGCCTGCTCAGCCTTCCACACTGCGATACGAGCGGAGTCCACGCGGCTCATTTGGCCGGCACCTATGCCGAGCGTGCGGTCCGCGCTGGCAAAGACGATGGCGTTGGACTTCACGTGCTTCACGATACGCCAAGCGAAGCGCATGGCCTCCAGTTCCTTGGTGGTTGGTGGTCGCTTGGTTTTCACCTTGGTTTCCAGATCGTCCAGACCCAGAGCACGGCTATCGTTGTCCATGACCAAGATACCGCCCGGCGCATTGCGGATCACCGGCTCGGTCAGCGCTTCCTTTACGGCCTCGTGCATTTGCATGAGGCGGAGGTTTTTCTTTTTCTGCAAATGAGCGCGGGCATCAGCATCGAAGTCCGGGGCGATAATGATGTCGGTAAAAATTTCGCTGATCAGCTTGGCAAGGCCGAGCGTCATGGAGCGATTGGTCACGATCACTCCCCCAAAGGGAGCCTGCTTGTCCGTCTCGAAGGCCTTGTCCCAAGCCTCACGCAAATCCTCGTCGGCACAGCCCACGCCACACGGATTGGTGTGCTTCAAAATGGCGACTGTGGGGCGGCGAAACTCATGCACCAGCGCGGCAGCGGACTGAATGTCGATGACGTTCGTGTAGCTGAGGTCCTTGCCATGCAGCTTGGTGAAGTAGTCGCCGAAGTTGCCATACAAGGCGGCAGCTTGGTGCGGATTATCGCCGTAGCGCAAGTCGGCGTAGAGAGGCAGGCTAATGCTGAACGTCTTCTGCGTGGTCTGCTCCTTGTTGAGAAAGGCAGCAATGGCCGCATCGTAGGAGCTCGTGCGCTGGAAGACCTTCAAGGCCAGCCGCTCACGCGTGCCGAGAGTGGTATCGCCAGCATGCTCCTTCATCTCAGCCAGCACGATCTCGTAATCGGCAGGGTCGCTGATGACGGTGACCCAACGGTGGTTCTTGGCTGCTGAGCGCAGCATGGACGGGCCACCGATGTCGATATTCTCAATCGCATCTTCCAACGTCACGCCAGGCTTGGCCACGGTCTGCTCAAAGGGATACAAATTGATCGCCACAATGTCGATCACGGGAATCTCGTGCTTCTTCGCGTCGCGAATATCCTCATCGTTGTCGCGGCGCTGGAGCAATCCGCCGTGGACCTTCGGGTGCAGGGTCTTTACTCGGCCATCGAACAACTCAGGGAACTGCGTGTGCTCCGACACATCCGTGACTTTCACACCGTTGTCTTTCAGGTGCTTGGCCGTGCCTCCAGTGGAGAGGATCTCGACGCCGAGCGCCTCGAGCCCTTTTGCGAAGTCCAGAATACCGGTTTTGTCAGAGACGGAGAGAAGGGCGCGTGCGATGGGCATGGGTAAGTGGGAAGGGGCACCGCGATTAAAGAACGAATTCGACGTGGTGCAATCAGCAATGGGGCACATCACCGACCAGGCTTGTAGGGGATGGCCTTGGACGGCTGGTATTCTGGCCAGAACAGGCGTTCGCCAAACTCCACGTAAAGGTCATCTGCGGCCTTTAGATAATGGCGACCCGGACGCTTGGCATCCGTGTAGACAAAGAAGGTGCCACTAGCCTCGCGGGTCAGCCTCATCATGCAGGCGTCGTCACGCCGCACCGGATTGATCACGCGCCGAAACAAACCTTTTTCATGGCCCTCGAACCGCACCGCTGGATTGTAGAAGTCATTGTCCGAAAGCTTCCCATAATAAGTGCGATCGCCAAGACCTGAGGGCCATTCCACCCATTGGTAATCGGCCGGATGCA
>CAXNNN010000122.1:0-8403 GCA_964203095.1 Verrucomicrobiaceae bacterium
GGGGCCATCTCCAAACTGCTCAATGCCATGCTGCACGACCACCGCAAGGTGCTGATCCCCACACAGGTGCGGGGCCCAGGCACGGCGGATCTCGACCAGGGCACGTTTGCGTCCGGCCTGCGGCCAGCCATTGCAATCAAGGTCAGCCAGCAAA
This sequence comes from Verrucomicrobiaceae bacterium, assembly GCA_964203095.1. Lineage (GTDB taxonomy): Bacteria > Verrucomicrobiota > Verrucomicrobiia > Verrucomicrobiales > Verrucomicrobiaceae > JAEUHN01. Next base: position 155 of record CAXNNN010000122.1, read on the forward strand.
CGCTGATCACGCCCGCCGTGCATGTGAACGGCTCCGCAAAAAGCCGTGGCCGACAGCACACATTTCATCTCCGCACCGCCGCTGTAGTCCTGGCCCCATTCATGGAGGAACTTTTCCTGTCGTTTGCCCAAAAGCTCCAAGCCCGGCAAGTCGATGCTCTTTGGATCATACGAGGGATCATTGATGTGATCAGGCCGCGGTCCCATTTGAGGAATCTTGCCTGCGGGTCCGCTCTTGAACTTCCGATCTTCCAAGATGGCAAAGTCGATCCCACTGACGATCATGCGGGTGAAGTAAACCTTCACATCGCGATTCACATCGGAAGGATCGAAAGGGTCAGGCAAATGCCATGACTGCTGACGCTGGACCTGATTCACATAGGCCACCGGGTAGCGGAAGCCGCCATCCGCATCCCCTTCCACGCTGGATTGCTTGCCGCTCTCGCCCCAGAGATTGCCGTGGCCGACGTCGTGGTCATCTGGAATGCACACCGTGGGACGATCACGGATGATGTCGCGGAATTGAAGGCCAAACTCGATCCAGCCCGCCGTGTGCTCAGTGTGGCGATAGGTCTGGTCACCACCAAAGAAGAGCACATCGGGATCTTGAGCACGGAGGTTGTCGATGATCTCCTGACGTGGCCCAATCGTGCGGCTCGAATTGCAACTCATGTTCGCGATGACGATCTCGCTTTTGTCCACTGGGTCACGGCGAATGAGGCCCTCAAACATAGCTTTTTCACCATGACGAACACGATACGGCACGCTCCTCGAGCCATCCCAGCCCTCGACACGGAAGTGAGCATCCCAGCCTGGATACAGCACCTCGCCCTTCGCGATCTCTTTCCAGGCTTCGCCCTCATGTTTCACTTCAAGCCGCGCCACACGCTGCTCGCCGGGCTTCAGCGGGAATAGCTGCGCACTCATTTTCAGCACGCCGTTCTGCTGCGAGTATTGAGCAAAGCAGACGACCTCCTCACGCGGCACATCCATGGAGGGTGCGGGTGTTGCCCCTCCTTTGCCTTTGCCTTTGCCTTTCTTCGGGTTCGCTGCTGCTTGTGCGCCACGCTTCCACCACTCGCCCGTGGTAAGGAATTCGAGATTCGGAAAATCCGTGCCAAAAGGCTGCGCGGCATCGGCTGCCTGAGTGGAGTGGGAAACTAGCAGCAGTGGAGCAGATTGTAGGAGCCGACGACGGGTAATCTTCATGGGTTTGGTTGTATGCAATAGGATGAGGCTGTTATCGGCGGACGCGGTTCTGGAGTTCGCCACGCGAGTCGTAATGCTCGATCAGCAACTCATCTCCCGCGCTGATTTGCAGGAAGCCGCCTTGGGGCGTGACCGAGGTGTAGGGCTGCTTCACGAGGGCCTGCGGGTCGGAGCCTTTCCTGGCTCCGGGCACCACGCCCACGCGGGCGTTTTCATCGTTGAGCGCACCGCAGGCAAACTCGTGAATGCCGGAAGGATGGATGCTGTGATACTGCCAGTGACGATCACCGCAAACGAGCGTGAGATTGTCGATCCGGTTCTCCTTCAGCCAGGCGAAGAAAGCATCGGCTTCATGCCGGAAACCGCTGAGGTCAGCGTGGTTGTCGATCTTCTTCAGATCATCCGGCCCGACCATCGGCGTGGGTGAGATGAGGACCTTCCAATTCGCATCACTGGCCTTCAAAGTGCTCTTGAGCCATTCACGCTGCTCCACGCCCCAAAGTGACTTTTCAGGCCCATCGGGCATCTCATTCGGTGAGCGATAGTCGCGCCCTTCCGTGAGCCAGATTTGCAGGTCTTTGCTGACGCGATGCGTGCGGTAGCTGGGCTTCTCGCTGCCGGTGGCGAGCAGCGGCAACTGCTCGCGAAACATGTCGATGCCGGTCTTTGATGAAGGAAGCTCGTCGGTGGTGTTGTCGGACTCGTTGTAGCGGAAGTCGTGATCGTCCTTCGACCAGTAAGCGGGCACGCGGCGGAAGAACTCGATCAGGCGCGGGAAGCGGAACTGCTCATGCCAGCACTGGCGGAGCTGCGGCACTGTCTTGGCCACCCGCAGCGGATGATCGTAGTAAACGATGTCCCCGGTGCCGATGAAAAAGTCCGGGCGCAGGTTCAGCATGCTCTCAAAGGAGGGAAAGCCGAGCCGCTTGTCCTCCTCCGTGGCCGTCTCCGGGCCGCTGGCTTTGCCTTTCTTGCCGAGCATGAACTTGTTGTAGTTCATACAACTGCCCACAATCAAACGCACCGGCGTGTCATTCCCGCCACCGGCCAAGGTTTTGAAGGAACAGCCCGGCCCTGCCTGCGCCGCCGCCGCCGTTCTGCCAAACACAGAGCGGTAATGGTAAGTGGTGCCGGGCTTCAAGTCGGTGATCTCCGCACGAACGATGAAGTCGTGCTTGTCCGTGGCTGATTGAAACGGCGTGCGATGAGCTTCGCGAAAGTCCGCGCGCGTGCTCCAATCAAAGCAGACCACTCCTGCGAGTCCGGGCAGATCACCGTCGGCGTTGAGTTCGTTGGACTGCGTTAAGCGAGTTTGTAGCAAGGCACTCGTCTCGGTGACTTCGCCTGACATCGTTCCTTGTCCGAGAAAAGGCGGCTTCACGCTGGATTCGGCGGCAGCCAAGCCAAGACCGCGCCACGCGAGCAGCGGAGACAACTTCATCAACCATCGGCGGGTGTGTTTCATGACTATTTGAGGCTGTCGTAAACCTTGCGGATCATCTCGGGGTCGATCTGGCCGCGTTCGGCCTTTTCGCGGTATTCTTTTCCCATCTGCTTGATCTGGCCCATGGCCTTGCGGAGACGCTTCTTGTCGATCTCGTTCTCCTTGGCGTCGGGTTCGTCGTGTTTCGGCAGGTAGGCACGAAGTTCGTCCACGATGGGCTTCAGCTTGGCCACGGTGATCAAATTGCGGCGCTCCATGGGATCGTTCTGGTGATCGTAAAGCTCCTCCGTGCCGTCGGCATAGCGCGTGTAGCGATGCGTGGCCGAGCGGACGGAGTGATTCTGGAATCCCATCGTCGTGAGCGTGGGAAGACCAGGCTCCGACGGTGCTTTTTGCCATCCGGCAAAGCTGCGACCATCCAGACCTTCCTTTGTGGGCAAGCCGCACAGGTCCACCAGTGTCGGATAGAGATCGAGGAGGTTCACGAGACGGTTGGATTTGATTCCCTTCTCCGAAAGGCCGGGCACGCGGATGATCAGCGGCACGCGTGTGGATTCCTGCCAGAGATCGGTTTTGCGATAGCGGAGCTTCTCGCCCAAGAACCAGCCGTGATCACCGCAGACGACCACGAGGGTGTTTTCCTCGTAGCGACTCTTCGCCAGCTTGTCGAGCACGACTCCGACGCAGTGATCCGCATACGAACACGCGGCGAGATAGGCCTGCGTCACTTGCTTGAACTGGTTCGCCTGCTGCACCCGCAGGAAGTCCTCCGTGGGACCAAACTTCTTCTTCCCGCGCGGCGTGAGGATGTCGTCCAGGTCATCAGGCACGATCTCCGGCACCTGCACCTGATCGAGCGGATGCATGTCGAAGAACTCCTGCGGCACATGAAATGGCAGATGCGGCTTCGAGATGCCCACGGCCATGAAGAAGGGCTTGCCCTCGAAGTCGCGGTCCAGTTGCTGCGCCGCCCATTCGCAGGTGAGGTAATCACTCGTTTCCTTCGTCGTCGTGACTGTCGGGCCCCAATCGAACTCCTTGGCGTCTGCGTTGGATTTCTGACCATCCAGCATGGGCAACTTGTTCAGGGGAAGATCGGCCTTGTCGAGACCATCGCCGCCGGCGTTCGGCTCCCACTCGTCGAAAGCCCACTGGCCCTCATCCATGCCGATCCAGCTCGGATGCTTGTGGAATATCTTCCCTCGCGAAAGCGAGTGATAGCCGTTCTGCGAGAAATACTGCGGCAAGGTGACCGCCTTCGCCGCGATGGGTGATGACTTTAGGTTGTTGCCATTGCCATAAACGCCGGTGGTCGAGGGACGCAGCCCCGTCAGCATCGCCGAGCGCGACGCACAGCACACCGAGCCGGGACAATACGCCTGCATGAACACCGTGCCGCCCGCCTGATTCGCCAGCCGGTCCATGTTCGGCGTCTTCGCCTGCGGATGCCCGCCAAAGACGCCGACCCAGTCGTTCAGGTCATCGATCTCGATGAAGAGCACATTGAGTTTTTCCGCGGGAGTCTCCGCTGCGCAAATGACACCGCAGAGCGCGATGAAGAGGATGGTGATGAGTTTCATTCGGGTGAGATCGTTTCGCTTGTTCGTCAGAGGTTCCGGAAAGCTTCGCTGAGCACGGCCGCTTCGATCAGCGAGCGCAGGCCGTAATCCTTGTTAGCGACTTCAGCGGCGATCTGCTCCACGGTGGCTTCGTCGAGCGCCTCCATGCGGCGACCGCAGGCATAGGTCAGCAGGCGACTCGTGAGCATCTTCGCAAAGAGGTCTTTGCGCTGCACGAGGATCCTTTTCAGGTCCGACACGTCCTCGAACTTCTCGCCGCTGGGCAGTTCGCCGCTGGAGTCGATCTTTGTTTTGCCGATGCGGGGCCGCCAGTCGCCGATGGCGTCGAAGTTTTCGAGTGCGAAGCCGAGAGGGTCGATCTTTTGATGGCAGCCGTAGCAGTTTGGCGACTCGCGATGCTTGCTGAGCAGTTCGCGGATGGATTTGGCAGCACGCACGTCGGGATCAATCGCGGGCACCTCATCCGGCGGCGGTGGCGGCGGGGTGCCAAGGATATTTTCGAGCAAAAACACGCCGCGCGTCACCGGCGAGGTCTCGATGCCGTTCGCGGTGATCGTGAGCACGGACCCCATGCCGAGCAGACCACCGCGCTTGTCGGTCTTGAAACTGACTTTGCGGAACTCGTGCGCTTTGGCGGGATCCCCCAACTCACCGAGTTCGTAGTGCGTGGCGAGTGGTTGATTGAGGAAGCTGTAGTCGCTGTCGAGGAAGTTCACGATGCTGGCATCGCGCACGATGACGTCGCGCATGAACATGCGGGTCTCGGTCTTGAAGGCGTCCTGGAAGCCCTTCGAGTAGTATTCCTCAAACTCGCCGCGATCTGGTGGCATTCCACCCAGGTTGCGCAGATTCAGCCAGCTATCGAGGAAACCGGCCACGAAGGCATCGGAGCGTTTGTCTTTGAGCATCCGTCGCGTTTGGGCCAGCAGCACCTCCGGCTTGGTAAGGTCCTGGCTCATGAGCTTCGCATCCGGCATCGTGGACCACAGGAAGTAGGCCAGTCGTGAGGCGAGCGCGTTGCTGGAGAGCTTGTTAGAGTCCTTCTGCGTTTCCTGGGAAAGATACACAAATCCCGGCGAGCAAAGCGCGGCCTTCAGAGCCGCTTTGAAGCCCTCTAGCGGCGAATGGCCCTGCTGCATGCGTTGGTCCGCCACGGCCATGAGACGCTTCATTTCATCTTCCGTGGCTTTTCGGCGGTAAGCGCGGTCAGCGAAGGCTTGGAGCCGTTCGCGCATTTTTCTCGGCTCGAAGGCTTCTTTGCCCAAAACGACCTGTTGGGAGGCAGGAGGCCAAGTTTCGGCGATGGGGCCGCGAACCTTCACTTCGTCGATGCGGATGTGCGGGTGCTTATGAACGTGAAGCGTGATCTGTCGTGCGGCGACGATGCCCAGCTTGCCTTTTTGCTTGTCATCCTCGTTCATGAACTGGTCCCACAAGTCTTTGTGCTGGTCTGCGATTCGGAACCAAGTGCCGCGGGCATCATCGGGGCCGTTCGGGAAGACAAAGCGGGGCGTGTGTCCGGCATCGAGCCAGATTTTCATCGTGATCCACTTTGCCTCACCGTCGCCGAGTGCGACCTCCGCTAGCATCGGCTGCTGAGGCTGCGGTAGATCGAGCGGTCCGACTTTCGCATCGCCGGGCACAATCCCGAGGCGGAAGGGCTCGCGCGTATCGGTGCCGAACCATTTTTGATCATAAGGATGCTCGCGATTCATGGCTTTGACGAGCGCCTGGACCTCATAAATGCCATCCGCAGGCACGCCATCGACGAAGTCATTGATCACGCCAAATCCAGCGGTGTGCTTGTCCGAGTCCATGCACTCCTCGACAAGCAAATGCACGTTGTTGTAGTCCTTCTCCTTTCTTTTGAGGTTGGACCTGAAGTTCTTGGTGAAGTGCCACGCCTGCTCCTTCACCTGCTGCTGCTGAGCGAAGACCTTCTCCACCACCGCATCCGCAGCATCGAGATACTGGTCGAGGAGGTAACCGGAGGTTTGCAGCACATCACCGAGGTTCTCCATGTGCTCGGTGGCTTGATCGCGTGGGAACTTCGTTGTCGGATCAAACGCCGCCATGTTGAGAGCGAAGAGATCGCCAATGGTGTGGAGGTATTCCGTGCGGTTGAGTCGGCGCAGAACGGTGCTACCCCCCGTGCTGGCGAGCTTCTCGCGTCCTTTGGAAAGCGCCTGGGTCATGTGATCGACGAAGGCTTTACTTTCCTCTGGTGAAGGCTGCTTTGACTTCTTCGGCGGCATTTCGCCAAGGTTGATCTGATCGAGGATATCTTTGATCTCGATCAGCGTGTCTGTTTTGACGACCGGAAGCACGAGCTGATCGAATCGACGGTCACCTTTCTGCTTTTCGGGTCCATGGCAGTCGTTGCAGTAGGTGGCGAGGAACTGGTAGGCGGGTTCCGTGCCCGTCGCGGCACGCAGCGGCAGATTGGCGGCCGTGAGAAGCGCGAATGTGAAAGGAAACGAGAAGCGAAGCATGAGACGCGAATGAAGAGGTGAAGTGCGAGCCATGAATCACACCAGGCCTATCAACGTGCCGGTGCTCGTCCCAAATTTCTCCACCTCCACGCCAAAGCGTTGCAGCATGGAGAGATAAAGATTGCAGAGCATCTGATGACTCGGGCCTTTGGTGGCAAATGTCTTGTGTTCGCCATGCTTGAAGCCGCCCCCGGCGAGGATGAGCGGGAGGTTGCTGTTCTGGTGCAAGTTCGCATTGCCCATGCCGCTGCCGAAAAGCACCATCGAGTGATCCAGCAGTGTGCCTGCGCCGTCTTCGATGGATTTGAGCTTGGCCAGGAACCCAGCGAACTGCTCCACCTGATAGCGCTCCAATTTGATGAGACCCTTGATGGCATCAGGCCGCTGGCCGTGGTGCGAGAGGCCGTGATAGCCACCACTTAAGCCGAAGGCGGAAGCCTCGAAATCACCGCCAATCTCCAGTGTGGCGATGCGCGTCGAATCGGTCTGCAAGGCGAGTGCGATGAGGTCATACATCACAGGCAGGTCAGAGACGAAGTCAGTGTTCTTCGGCTCCTTCATCTTCGGATCAGGCTTCGGCACGCTGGCCCATTTGCGATGTAGGTCGATCTGCTTCTCCACATCACGGACGGAGGTGAAATACTCATCCAGTTTTTCTTTATCACGCTGGCCCAGACGACGCTGGAGCGATTTCGCGTCGCCCTGAACTGAATCGAGGATGGACACCTTCATATCGAGCCGATCCATAGAGGCCGCGAGGCTTGTAGCGTCGTCATTGATGAAGAGCTTCTGGAACAACTCACGCGGCGTGCTGATCGGCGGCACCCGCGTGCCACTGCGGGTCCACGACATCAGGCAGCCACCATGAATGCCACTCTCCGATCCCAGTGTGAGCGAGGGAAACCGCGTCGATCCGCCCATCATCTCTGCGGCGCGCTGATCGACGGTAATGTTACCCTCTGGCATGCCCTTGGCATCCGAGGTCTTCACGCCGCTGAGGAAGGAACTCATGGCAAAATGGCCGCCCTTCACGCCGTGATCGAGCCCTGAGCAGAGCGTGAAGTCTTTCTGGTGCGGTTTGAGCGCCTGGACGGACTCGGGCAGTTCATAGTCTGCGCCGGTTTTGGTCGGGAAGAACGCGGAAGGATAAAAGCCGAGCAAATTGCCGACGCACACCATGCGCATCGGTCGCTCGGCGTTCACTGCTTTGCCTGCGAGCGAGCCCACGGCCGCGTTTTGGGCGAAAACACGTCTGCCTAGCGATTCGAGCAAAGGCAGCGCCATGCTGATGCCCGTGGCTCGAAGAAAGAAGCGGCGGTTGGAAGTGGCGAGAGGGGAGTTTTGCATGGTCATGGAAGAGGTTGAGGGTTGAGCAGCGTGACCTGCACGTCGTCGAGGTAGTGAACCAAAGGAAGCCGATAAGCGTCCTCGAGCGGCAAGGCACCGAAGACCAGCACCAGCGTCTTCGATCCCGGCGGCAACCGCAGCTTCATGGAAAAGGTGTGCCAGCCCGAATCGCCAGGTA
>CAXNNN010000123.1:0-8387 GCA_964203095.1 Verrucomicrobiaceae bacterium
AGCCTCGGTGCTGTGCAGCAGGCGGTGTGCTTCGTTGAGTTGCAGGAGTAGGGAACGAATCTGGTTCTCGGTCTCGGATTTCTCCGCACTCAGCTCGGTATGCTGCTTGTGGCCCAGGTGCGTGTCCAGCACGCGCATGTCCGTGAGCAGCGCCTGATAGCGGCGAGCCTTGGCGGCTTGTCGCTGGAGGGTGCCCATCTGGCGCTTCACTTCCGCGATGATGTCCGCCACGCGCAGCAGGTTAGCCTCGGTGTATTCCAGTTTGCGCAGCGCCTCCTTCTTTTGGCCTTTGAACTTGGTGATGCCTGCGGCCTCCTCGAACACGGCGCGGCGGTCTTCCGGCTTGCTGCTCAGTAGCATATCAATCTGGCCCTGCGCCATAATCGAATACGCCGCCCGCCCGATGCCCGTGCCCGCCAGCAAATCGTGAATGTCGCGCAGTCGGCAGAGCGTGTTGTTCAAGCGATACTCGCCCTTGCCATCGCGATACACGCGACGTGTGATGGCGACCTCGTTGTAGTCGACATTCGCCAGCACGCCTTCGCAGTCGGCCATGGTTAGCGTCACCTCCGCCATGCCGACCGGCTTGCGCTTGTCGGTGCCGTTGAAGATAACGTCAGCCATTTCATCCCCACGCAGTGCCTTAGCACTGGTCTCCCCAAGCACCCACCGAATGGCGTCCACCACGTTGGATTTGCCGCAGCCGTTGGGACCGACGATGCCGGTGACGCCTTGGGCAAATTCGAAGTGCGTCTTGTCCGCGAAGGACTTGAAACCGTGCAGGGTGAGGCTCTTGAGATACATGGAGTGGGCTCGGTTAGACTTGCGTTAACGGCAAGTAACCGGAGCACGACCAACCCCAGCAAGAGGAAAGGGTCTTTTCTCCCTCATCTTGGGGATGCTTAACGAATCGAAAACAATATGTGGTGAAAACCATCCTCGGTTATTCACATTCTCGACGACGCCGCAAGAGCAGTGCAAATCCACCCTGCAAGAGGAGCACCGCGCGGGAGGGCCCGGGGGCTGGGGGGCCAAGGACAGACCCATTACTGCGGTCAGCGATCAGGGCGATCCGCGTCAATCATCGTTTTGAAAGCGCTCACTCACGTCGCGTAGAATTCGCAGCGCACAGCGCAAGAGCAGCGGCGATAGATGAGCGGTGACGAGCTCTAATGATCCATGGTCAATCACACCTCATTCCCGAGTCCGTGGTTGCTTGCTGCAGCATTTGCTGCCGCCGCAACCGTGTCTTCCCCATCCCCTATTGCGGGCACTCCAGCGCCTGCCAAGACCCCCACCTGCTGCCGTGGACTGGAAAGAGAACACCATCTCCCCAGTGGCAAACCCGATCTTCTTTGAAGACCCGGTGATCCACTCCTAGATTCGGCCGATCTTCGCCTACCGCAATATCGACGCCGGCTTCATCACTGGCGCTGGCGAAGCCCAGCTCTATGCAGTGCAGTTCCGCTGGGCGATCACTGACCGCTTGGCCTTCATCGCCACGCAGGACGGCTTCTTCAACATCGAACTGGACAACGGTGCAAGCCTTGATGGTTGGATGGACCTTGCCGCAGGCTTCAAGTATGCGCTGATCGATGATGTCGAGAACCAGTTCATCCTCACTCCTGGCTTGACCGTTCATCTGCCCACGGGCGATAAAGAAGTCTTCCAAGGCCGTGGCAATGGCGAATGGAACCCCTTCATCTTCGCTGCCAAGGGTTTCGATGATCTGCACTTCACCGGCAATGTGGGTCTGCGCGTGCCCAACGATAGCGATAAGCAAAGCACGATCCTGCACTACAGCCTGATGGCTGACTACCATGTGTGCGACTACTTCATTCCCTTCGTCGTGGCCGATGGCTGGACGGTCCTGTCGGGAGGCAACAACCTGCCGATCGACTCCGAAGGCTATGACGTGATCAACTTTGGTTCGTCGCTCGCCGACGGCGTGACGCAGACGACTGTCGGTGGTGGTTTCCGCTCCTGTGTGGCCAAGAACATCGACGTTGGTGTCGCCTATGAAAAGGGCATCATCAGCCCCGAAGGCCTGACGGACGACCCCTTCACCTTCGACATCATTGTGCGCTTTCAACTTTGATCACGACGACGGGTGTCCGTCATGATCTCATGGTAGAGTAGAGGTCTTAGGTGGCTCCGCGCCCATGCATTCTTTGCTGAGCGCGGGGTTTTTGTTTCATCAGATCGCGGTCGCCTTTTGCTCGCCGCCAAACGAAAAAGACTCGCCAAGGATTCCCGCACCCGTCAGCATCTTCGCCCCATGCGTTTGATGCTTCTTCCCTTGTTCAGCCTCACCTCTCTGCTGCACGCGGTGACGGCGGGGTTTTACCAGCAGCCAGCCTTGCGCGGCGACAGGCTCCTCTTCGTGGCCGAAGGCGACATCTGGCGTGTGGGCACGGCGGGCGGTGTCGCCCAGCGGCTAACCACCCACGCGGGTTGGGAGAATCGTCCCGCTATTTCGCCGGATGGCAAGCAGGTCGCCTTCGGCGCGATCATTGATGGCAGGGCAGAGCTTTACAGCCTGCCAGTGGACGGTGGCCTGCCCGTGCGGCACACGTTTGACAACACCTCGCCCAAACGCATCTCCTGGACGCCGGACGGGCACATCCTTTTCGCCACGGACAAGCACAGCACGCTGCCCGACACACAACTGGTGGAGCTAAATCCGACCACGCATCAGCGCAAGATGGTGCCCCTAGCGCAGGCCAGCGATGGCTGCTATGGCGACGACGGCACACTGTATTTCGTGCGCCTGCCCAAGCAAAGCAGCGCCACCAAGCGCTATCGCGGCGGTTGGATTGAGAACCTGTGGAAGTTCAAGACCGGCGACGCCGAGGCCGTGCAACTGGAGCCGAAGGACAAAAGCACCAGCCGCAGCCCCCAGTGGTGGAACGGTCGCCTCTACTTCGTCAGTGATCGCGACGGCACGATGAACCTGTGGTCCATGAAGCCCGACGGCAGCGACGCGAAGCAGCACACGAAGCACGTGGACATGGACGTCAAATCGCCAGCCATGGACGCGGGCCGTGTCGTTTACCAACTGGGTGCAGACCTACGGTTGCTCGACCTTGCCAGCGGCAAGGACACGCCGATCGACATCACCCTGCTCAGCGATTTCGATCAGCAGCGCGAGCAGTGGGTGAAGAAGCCCTTTGAGTACCTCACGACCTGGGGTGCTTCGCCCAATGGCGACCGTGTGGTGCTCACCGCGCGTGGCGAGGTCTTCGTGGCTCCCTTTGAACCGGGGCGCTTGGTCGAACTGCCACGCAACGAAGGCGTGCGCTACCGCAGTGCCACCTTCCTGCCCGATGGTAAAACCCTGCTGCTGCAAAGCGATGCGAGTGGCGAGATCGAGTTCTGGACCGCACCCGCCAACGGCACCGAAGCTGCGAAGCAGATCACCAGCGACGGCAAGCGCTTCCGCTTTGGCGGCAAACCCTCGCCCGACGGCAAATGGTTCGCCTGGGGTGACAAGGACATGAAGCTGTGGGTCTACGGCTTCGGCAAGAAAGAGACCAAGCTCATCACCACAGCCCCCGGCGACGTCATTCGCTCTGACTTCGCTTGGTCGCCAGATTCGCAATGGCTGGCCTACACCCAGGAGGCGACCAACACTTACAAGCAGATCAAGATCTGCCGCCTGAGCGACCTGAAGACTGAGAGCATCACCACCGACCGCACCAACAGCTACAGCCCCGCTTGGTCGCCCGACGGGAAGTGGATCTACTTCCTCAGTGATCGCGAGCTGCGCACCTTGGTGGAGAGTCCCTGGGGCCTGTGGCAACCCGAGCCCTTTTACACCGACACGACCAAGATTTATCACGTGGCCTTGAAGAAGGGCGAGAAGTCCCCTTTCCGCCCCGCGGATGAACTCACCCCGGCCAGCACGCTCACCATCACAACGCCGAAGCCTGCCACGCCGCCCGCGAAGACTGAGACCAACTCAACCGAGCGCCTGGAACAAATGATCCGCCCCATGATCGCCAAGTTCCTTGAGGAGCAAGAAAACACCAACGCCAAGGACAAAGACAAGGCCAAGACTCTCGCGCCCAAGCCCGCCACCACTACGACCACCAAGAAGCCAGCGACCGTCACTGTCACGATTGACCTGGAAGGCCTTGCCAGCCGCCTGGAAGAAGTGCCCGTGGCCCCTGGCAATTACGAAGACCTGACGGTGGGCAGCAAGTATCTCTACTTCACCAGCAAGCCTGCGGGCTTCAATACCAAGCGGGCGCTGAAGCACTACGAGATCACCGACAAGCCACACTCCACCGCCACCATGGCGGACGACATCAGTGGCTATGAACTCTGCCTGCGGGACAACAAGATGATCGTCAAGCGAGGCGACGCCTTCTACACCATCGACGCCAACGGCAGCGCTCCCGCGAACCTTAGCAACAGCGCCGAGACCAGCGGCTGGGCCTTCATCATCGACCCGCGCGAGGAATGGAAGCAGATTTATGTCGAGTCCTGGCGCATGATGCGGGACTACTTCTATGATCGCGGCATGCACGGCGTGGACTGGACGGCGATCCGCAAAAAATACGAGCCTCTGGTCGAGCGCGTGACTGAGCGCAACGAACTGACCAGCGTGCTCAGCGACATGCTCGGCGAGCTGACCGCGCTGCATATTTATGTTCGCTTTGGCGACGACCGAGACGTGCCGGATGTCATCGAAACCGCCGGCCTTGGTGCCCCTTTGGAGCGCGATGAAAAGGCCGGGGGCTGGCGCGTGACCGACCTCTGGCAGAGCGACCCCGAGTTCCCGAACAAGATGTCACCGCTCGCCAAGCCCGGCATCGGCGTGGTCAAGGGCGACACCATCACCAAGATCAACGGTCGCTCCACGCTCAGCGTCCCGCACCCCGACGCCCTGCTGCGCAATCAAGCGGGCAAGCAAGTGCTGCTGGAGATCAAGAGCGGCGACAAAACGCGCCAAGCCATCTTCAAGCCGATCAGTGCCGATGCCGACGCCAACCTGCGCTACGAGCACTGGGAATACACCCGCCGCTCAAAGACGGAAGAGCTTGGCAAGGGCCAGATCGGCTATGTGCACCTGCGCGCCATGGGCGAGGACGACATCGCGCAGTGGGCACGCGACTTCTACCCCATCTTCCAGCGCCAGGGCTTGATCATCGACGTGCGCCACAATCGCGGCGGCAACATCGACTCCTGGATTCTAGAAAAGCTGCTGCGCAAGGCCTGGAGCTACTTCGCCCCCGTCACGGGCCAGCCGCATTGGAACATGCAGTATGCCTTCCGCGGCCACCTCGTGGTGCTCTGCGACCACTTCACCGCCAGCGATGGCGAAGGCTTCAGCGAGGGCTTCCGCCGCCTAGGCCTCGGCAAGGTCATCGGCACTCGCACCTGGGGTGGTCAAATCTGGCTCAGCGCGCAGCGCTGGCTGGTGGACAGCGGCATGGCCACCGCCGCCGAGATGGGCGTTTACAGTCCTGAAGGCGAATGGCTGATCGAGGGCGAAGGCGTGCACCCCGACATCGAGGTGGACAACCTGCCGCACCAGACCTTCCTCGGCAAAGACGCGCAGTTGGAGGCGGGTGTGAAGCACCTCCAAGACCTGATCGCCACTGACCCACGCCCCCCAGTCCCCGTGCCACCGCATCCCAAAAAGCGGTTCAGTGATGATGATAAAAAGTGAGGGGGAAGTTAGTGATTAGTTCTTGGTGGTTAGTGGTTGGTGCTGAGACGACGGCAAACGTCAAATCCGCCGCACCTATCCCAATCGTCCACTCCTCACTATGCACTAAAGACCATGTACTTTCTGCTTCCCCTCGCCTCCACTCACCCCTTCGGTTCGTTTCCTGCCTTTCAAAGACTCACTCTCATGACCTCCATCGCTCCTTCCCAGATCATTGACGCCCTCAACTGGCGCTACGCTACCAAGGTATTCGACCCCACCAAGACCATCCCGGCCGACACCTGGCAGGCGCTGGAGGAGAGCCTCGTGCTCACGCCATCATCCTTCGGCCTCCAGCCATGGAAGTTTCTCGTCGTTCAAGACAAGGCCCTGCGCGAGTCCCTGGTGCCGCACTCCTGGAACCAACGCCAAGTTGCCGACTGCTCGCACTTGGTCATCTTCACCGTGAAGAAGGAGCTGACCCTCGCCGACATCGACACCTTCATCGACCGCATGGTCGAAGTGCGCGGAGGCACGGCGGATGCCCTGCTCGGCTATCGCAAGATGCTCGTGAGCACGCACGAGGCCGGTTACATGACCACCCAGTGGTCCAAGCTCCAAGCCTACATTGCCCTCGGCCAGTTCATGTCCAACGCCGCCCTGCTCGGCATCGACACCTGTCCCATGGAAGGCTTTGTCCCAGCCAGGTACGATGAGATCCTGGGCCTGGATGCCCAAGGCCTGACCACCGCCGTGCTCTGCCCCCTGGGCTATCGCTCGGCCGATGACCGGTATGCCGATCTGCCCAAGGTGCGTGCCAAGCACGACGACGTGGTCGAGCACCGCTAGGCCAGATGAGGAGGTAAGCGCCACCTGGACATCGGTGTTTGCTTTGAGGCGCGATCCATGCGCCAAGTGACAATCTTGTGACTTTCGCGCCTTATCACTCTTCGTCCCCGCCTGTGGCCTGTAGCTTGGTCATTCCCTTCTACAACGAAGCGGAAAGCATTCAGACTGTCCTGAAAGAGGCCTGCGCGGCCATGCAGGCACTGGGTTGCGAACACGAAGTCATTGCTGTGGATGACGGCAGCCGGGATGCTACGCGGCGATTGGCGGGTGAACTGAAGGGGCTGTGGCCATGCCTGCGGGTGATCGCCTTTGACAAGAATCGCGGTCAGGCCGCCGCGCTAATGGATGGCCTGCGTGCGGCACGTGGTGACGTGCTGATCACCATGGACGGCGACGGGCAGAACGATCCAGCCAATATCGCCGCCCTGCTGCAACGTCTGGCCGTGGGTGATGCGGATATGATCGCGACCGTGCGGGCGAATCGCAAGGACGGCTGGCTGCGACGGCGCATGTCCCGCATCGCCAATGGCGTACGGCAGCGCTTCCTGCATGACGGGGTGACCGACGCTGGCTGTGCGCTGAAAGCCTTCCGCCGAGAGGTCTTCTCTTCCTTCATCCCGATCCGCACGCTTTACTCCTTTATTCCAGCGCTGGCCGTGGCCGCGGGCTATCGGGTGGTGGAAATGCCGGTGAACCACCGGGCGCGGGAGACGGGCGTGTCGAAGTATGGCCTGGGGGTCATGCTCTGGCGTCCGGTGGTGGACATGCTCGGTATCCGATGGTTCGCGCACCGCCGTTTCGAGGACTGCGCGCCGGTGAACACGGACTAGAGTGCTTTTGCCCATGATGATCCTCCTGAAACGACACGCCTGGCTGCTGTTCGCCGCCGTTGCCTTCCTCACCCTGCTTGGCCAGCGCGGCCTGAACGAGCCAGACGAAGGACGCTATGCCGAGATTGGCCGTGAGATGACGGTCACGGGCGAGTGGCTGGTCCCGCACCTGAATGGCAATCCGCATTTCCAAAAGCCGCCCGTGATCTACTGGCTCACCGCGCTGAGTCTGGGCACGTTTGGTAATCACGAGTGGGCGGCACGTCTGCCTTCGGCGCTCGGTGCGCTGGGCATCGTGGCGCTATGCTACCTGCTCTCACTGCGCCTGTTCAAGGATCATGATCGCGCCGCCATCGCAGCGCTGGTGCTGACGTCGACCGGCGGCTTCTTCGCCATGAGCCGACTGCTCACGCCAGACATGACGATGACCTTCTGGATCACGGCTGCCATCACGGCAGTGCTGCATCGCCGGCACTGGCTGTTCTTCATTTTCATGGGCGTCGGCTTCCTGACCAAGGGGCCGATGGCGCTGATCGTGCCGCTGTGCGCCGTGATCGGGTGGCAATGGCGGGCCACGCCTGAGGAGAGGCTGCGCATTCCTTGGGTGCGTGGGCTACTACTCATGTTCGTGGTCAGCCTGTCCTGGTTCGTCACGCTGTCGCTGCGGGATGCGCAGCTCTTCGACTACTTCTGGCGCTATGAGCTGGTGGAGCGCTTCGGCTCCCGCACGCACGGACGGTCCAAGCCCTTCTGGTTCTTCTTCCTCGTCCTGCCCGCCGCGCTCCTGCCCTGGGTCTTCTTTCTGCCGTTGAAGCGCGCGTGGCTGCGGTTCAAGTCGGCTCCGCTTCGGGCGTGGCAGACCCTGCTCATCGGCTGGATCATCCCGCCACTCATTCTCCTGTCGATCAGTGGGTCGAAGCTGCCGACCTATGTGCTGCCGCTGATGACTGCCTTCGCCCTGGGTGTCGCTGCGATTGTTCCCACACTGCGCCGAGCCTGGATGGTCGCCGTGCCCACCGTTGTCTTTTTGCTCGCGGCCGATGCCTTCCTCG
>CAXNNN010000124.1:0-8376 GCA_964203095.1 Verrucomicrobiaceae bacterium
CAGGGTGATGGTACCCTTGTCGATACCGGTGATGACGCGTCCTTGAGGATCACGGCCAATGCCGCTGGGTGGGCCGTAGCTGCTCTGCACCAGGGTGTTGGTGAGAGCGAGCAGCGAGTCACGCAGGGTCTCCGCATCCAGGCGACGCAGTTTGTAGCGAGCGTAAAACTTGTTCTCGGGATCCACGTGCAGCGAGGCATCATTCACCGATGACTGGCGATAGGTCGCGCTGAGCAGGATGAGGCGATGCAGCGGCTTCAGCTTCCAACCACCGCGCATGAATTCATCCGCAAGATAGTCGAGCAGTTCAGGGTGCGAGGGCAGCTCGCCTTGGCGGCCGAAGTCGCCCGGCGTGTTCACCAAGCCGCGCCCCAGGTGATGCAGCCAGAAGCGATTCACCAATACACGGGCGACCAGTGGATGCCGACCACTGGTGAGCCACTGCGCATAGGCAAGCCTGCGTCCGGTCGATCCGCTGCTGACGGGCACCGGCTTGAAGGGTTCGATCTGCGGATTGGCGAGAATACTCAGCTCACCGGGCTTTACCTCGGCTTTCGGTTGCTCGTGATCGCCACGGTTGAAGAGCTTCGAGATGGGCACCTGACCTTTGACTTCGGTGAGCGCCATGACGAAGCCTTCCGTAGGCTTCGTGGCACGCAGCTTGGTCGCCTCGGCCATCTTGGCATCCACGATGTCCTGCTTCTTCTGGTCGTAAAGATTCAGCGAGTAGGTGGCGAGCGCGGAGGGATACTTCTTGATCAAGGCCTTCTGCTCGGGCGTCTGCTTGGCCACGGGCGTGTTACGCGCCACACGAAAGGCGGCCTGCTCAGCCTGTGGGACTTTCTTGATCTCGACCTCGAAGATTTCGTCGAGGAACTTCTTCGACATGGCGCGGGCTTCGACTTCGATCTCCTTCGCTTGGGCCTCGATCTCGGCGGCCTTCGCCCGCTCCTGCGGCGAGTAGAGCGAATACAGTCGCTGTGCCGGATTGCGCCAAGCTTCCCAATGGAAAGCCGGGTCAAAGATGGCTCGCAGACGATAGTAGTCGGCCTGCGTGATGGGGTCGTAGCGATGGTCGTGGCATTGGGCGCAGGCGACGGTCATGCCCATCAGCGAGGAACTCAGCACTCTGATCTGCTCAGCGATGACTTGGTTCTTCGCCAGCTTCGGATCGTCCACGGTGTCGCCCGTGCCATCGGGAGCCATGCGCAGGAAGGCGGTGGCAATGAGCTGATCGGTGCGCTTCGGATCGAGCACCGCTTGCTGGTAATCGCCATGCGTCGCGCTTGCCAGTTCATCGCCGGCAATCTGTTCCTGGATGAACTCGTTCCATGGCTTGTCGTCGTTCATCGCGCGAATGACGTAGTCGCGATAGCGCCAGGCATAAGGCCGCACGCTGTCGGCTTCCGTGAAGCCATTCGAGTCTGCGTAACCCACCACATCCAGCCAATGCCGTGCCCAGCGTTCGCCATAGTTTTTCGAGGCCAGCAAGCGCTCCACCAGCTGCTCATAGGCGAGCGGTGACGCGTCCTTCACAAAAGCGTCCACCTCCTGCAGGGTCGGGAGCAAGCCCGTGAGATCGAGCGTCACGCGTCGGATCAAGGTGCGACGGTCAGCCTCGGGAGCCAGGGCGAGGCCTTTGCGGGACGCCTCGGCGAGAATGAAGCGATCCACAGGGTTGAAGCTTCGGGTGGGCTCGTTCGCGATCTGGGGAACGGCGGGCCGCTTCACCGGCTGGAACAGCCAATACGCGCGGTCATCATCGGAAATGAGCGGGCCAGGCGCGAGCACGAGCGGCTCGGCCTTCGCAGTCTTCGCCCCTTGAGCGATCCAGGTCTCGATCACGGCCAACTGCGCCTCCGTCAGCGGCTTGCCCTTCTCCGGCATTTCGCCGCTGCGGATGACCTCCACCAGCTTGCTCTTCGCGGGCTGGCCAGGGACGATGATCTCATCCATGAAGCGACGCAGTCGCAGATCGACACCACCTTCGGGCTTTTCCTCCTCGCCGTGGCAGTGCGTGCAGTGTGCCTTCACGATGGGGCGCACGTCTTTTTCAAACGTGAGCACAGATTGTGCTGCGCCATGAGCAGTCATGGCGAGGGAAGAGAGTAATGGGAGCGCAGCGCGGGAGAACTTCATCGGGAGCGATGAAACCTACGGGTCTAGCAAGGGCGATGTTACTGGGCAAGTGCAGCGGGCTGAGCGCTAAAGCCGCGGAGCCTTCAGCCCATCAGGCCTTCGATGTTGATCAGGTGCAACTGGCGGCCGTTCTTGCCATCGGGCGCGTCGATGCAGACCAGCTTTTCATCGCGGCTGCTACGCGGATGGCTGTCGCAGCGCCACTCGCCTTTGTATTCCGGCGGCTGCGGGAAGTAGCCGAGGTCGATGCGCTTCTGGCTGGCGATGTGATAGAGATGTGGGGTCTCAAGACGGCGCACGCCCTGGGCATACGTGTCGTTCAAGATCCACTCGTTGTTCTTCAGGTAGGTGAGGTGGCCCGACTTGTCCAGAATGCCATGGCCGATCTCCTCCACGATGCCGCTGTCCTTGTCTTCGAAGAGGAAATCGCCCCAGTCGTTGTTGCCCAGCCAGCCCTTGGCTTGCGAGAGGATGTGCGTGGCGTCGCGCCAGATGAAGTGCGAGGCATACCCATTCGGGATGACGATGCGCAGGTCACTGCCGTTCATGTTCGCCGTGATCAAGCGCGTAAGATGGCCGCCCTTGGGCTGAGTCCAGCGGTGCAGCATGATGAAGCGTTTGCCATCGGGGCCGACAAGCAAATGATAGGCGTGGTGCTTGGAGTCGGGATGGTTCTCCATCACGGTGCCCGTGTTGGCCAGAGTCTTGTGGCTCACGATGAGCTTCTCCACGCCGGTCTCCAGATTCACATGCGTGACTCCGCTGCCTTCTGGGGCCATGTCTTCAAAGAAGCGGTCCTTGATGCCTGCGTAGCCATAGCCAGGCCGACAGTCTGCCACGCGGGAGAAGTCGCAGCTCACGCCCTCTTTGCCATTGGGTGACAAGGCATAGATTGGGAAGGGCAAGGTCTGCTTCTCGCCGGTCTTCACATCCAGGATGTGGCTGACGAACTTGTCCTTCTCGCGGTCGTTCCAGATCACCTTCGACTCGGTGCCGGGGATCCATTGCAACATGCAGCCCTGCTGCCAGCACCACGCGTTGGACTTGCCCAGTGGGATCCACTTGTCGCCATCTTGGAGGTCGACCATGCCGACCTCGATCACATCCTCCGCTGTGGGCGAGCGATGCTCAAAGTGCACTTTGTTGCTGAGCACGAACCGGTTATCGGGCGAGAACTGCAGCTTGTCGTAGTAGGCGAACCAGTGAAAGCCCGGCCCCTTCGTGATCAGACGCGTCGGCGGAAAAGGCGCGGGTGAATTGCCGCGTGCCTGACCGGCGAGCGCTCCGAGAGCAAGGGTCGAGAGAAACTGACGGCGGCTGGTGGAGCTGGGGACGTGCGGGGTCATGACAAGAGAAACGATGCAAGGCATGAAAAACACACGTTTGCCAAGGCCGCGTTTCAACGCCCCGGCTGGCAAGGCTTGGCTACTCCACCGCCACCTTCACCACCACCTTGAAGACTTGCTCGGGTTTGTCCCACTCAATGCATGGCGCGTGCGCATCTTCCGGCCACAGGAGGGCGAAATGCCCAGCGCTGAGATGCAGCGGTGTCACATCGGGAACGAGCTTCCACAGTGCGGCGTCCTTCTCGGCGTTGTAAGCCATGGTCTCCTCCTGCATCGCGGCCAAAGGAGCCCAGAGAATGGTTTCGCGACCGCTGTGGATGAACTGCACGTCGATGTATTGGCGATGCGCTTCAAACTTCGCCTTGTCCATCGTCTTGGTCTCATACGTCTGCACCAAGGCAAAGCACTGGTCCCCGTCGATGTCGAATCGTCCCAGCGGCTGCGTGCCATCCACCGTGCGCAGGTAGGCAAAGGCTTTCGCGAAACGTGAGTTGAGCGATTCGTAGCGGGCGGCATTGGCGAGAGTGTCGAGGATCATGGTGCTTCTTCTAGCGAATCACTTCGCGCGCAGCAACTCCACAATCGTTGCCTTCATCACCTTCTCGGACTCGGGTGCGGCGTATGCCTGCGTGGGCTCGTAGCCGCCTTCGGCAAAGGACTTCTCCAGTGGGATGTAGCCCGTAGCGCCATCGCCGTAGCTCGCCGTGGCAACGAAAGAACCCGGGCGCTGTTGTTGTGCGAAGAGCTGATACTCGATGAAGGTCTCGCCGGGCAGATGCAGCAGGCACACGTCATCGCCGAGATGCAGACTCGTGAGCTGAATGGGCACGCCCGCCGAGCAGTGGCGAATGAAGCCCACGCGCAACGCTGCGGCGATGCGTGTCGAAGCCAGCGTCTGCGTGTTCTCGATCACCTTCATCATGCGCTCCTCGGGGAACTCGGAATCAGGCTTGAACAAAACCGGCGTGGCGCGCCACTCGATGCGGTTCAACTCTGCACGCTTCATCTGCTTCTCGGACGCCACCATCGCCGCATAGATCTGCTCACCGAGCCTCACGCGACTTTCCTTGGTGCCGTCGTTGTATTTGCCTGCTGCGATGTTGCCGCCGCACCCAGTGAAGTAGATGTGCGGCACGCCTTCGTCCTTCGTGCGTCGCTCACGCGCGATGCCCACGAAGTCATGCGTCACCATGCCGTCGCCATAGAAACTCATCGGATGCGTGGCGTAGTAGTGCAGCGACGCGAGCTTCGTCTCGCCGTTCCAGAAGCAAATCGTCTTCAGCATCGAATCGATCTGACCGTCGGGCAGCTCGCGCAGCACAGGGTCCTTGGTCGAGCTAAGCCGCATCTTCGCGATCTTGCCGTTGTCACCGAGGATGCGGCGATTCGAGGCCACTTGCTCCACCTTACCTTCGCCCACGGTCAGATGCGTGAGTGGCTGCGCGTGCGGAATCGCTGCCGCAATACTCTGCGCCACGCCTTGAAACGCACGCTCCGTCCACTCGATGTCGGTCACGGCGATCTGGTGCGGTTCCATGATCTTCGTGACCTCGCGATCCGCGATCGGTGCATTGTGTTGATGCAAGCTATGCACCGCCACACGCTCGGGCGTCGTGCCCGCCGCCTTCGCCAGCAATTCACGCACACGCAAATGATCCGCCGCACGGATCTCACACCAATCAAACGCGCACAGCACTACCGGCATATCGTCACTCAGAATGACGACTCCCAAAGCCAGCAGCGGCTCGCTAACACCCACCACCGGCTTCACCAAGCCACCGCACAACGGCGAACCAACCGGCGGCGTGACATCGGCACGAAACGTCGTGAGCCGCAGAGGTTCGGCGGCAATGACTTGAGTCGTGAGCACTAACAGCGTGAGCAAAATCTTCTTCATAGGCGTGCATCAACTACGCCGCCCCGAAGAACATCCTCGCTACGCAATGATGTCCTTCACCACGCGACATGGCTCCACACCCGTGAGCCGGAAGTCGAGTCCCTGGAACCGATACGTGAAGCGCTCGTGTTCGATGCCGAGCAGGTGCATCACCGTTGCGTGCAGGTCATGCACATGCACGCCGTTCTCCGCGACGTTGTAGCTGAACTCATCGGTGGAGCCATAAGTCATCCCCGGCTTCACGCCGCCGCCCGCCATCCACATGGTGAAGCAGCGCGGATGATGATCGCGACCCGCTTCGGGACTGTCCCACTTGCCTTGACCCGCGACGCCACGGCCAAACTCACCGCCCCAAATGACCAGCGTTTCATCGAGCAAGCCGCGTTGCTTCAAGTCCTTGATCAGCGCTGCGGTCGGTTGATCCGTGTCGCGGCAACGCGCCACACACCAACTCGGCAAACGGCTGTGATGATCCCAGTCGGGATGGAACAACTGAATGAAACGCACACCGCGCTCGGCCAGCCGACGCGCCAGAATGCAGTTCGCCGCATAGCTGCCAGAGCGCCGTGAATCCGGGCCATACAAATCAAACACCGACTCCGGCTCGCCGCTCAAATCGGTGAGTTCCGGCACGCTGCTTTGCATCCGATACGCCATCTCATACTGCCGGATGCGCGTCTCGATCTCGGGATCAAACGTCTGTTGATAGCGCATCTGATTCAGCTCGGACAAGCCATCGAGCATCCCGCGTCGCACGTCGCGCGGCAGCCCCTCGGGATCATTCAGATACAAGACACGATCCTTCGCGTTGCGAAGCTTCACGCCTTGATAGCGCGACGGCAGGAAGCCGCTGCCCCAGTAGTGATCGTAGAGCGGCTGATCGCTCGGGCGCTGCATCTTCGACAGCATCACGATGAAGTCCGGCAGGTTGCGATTCAGACTGCCCAACCCGTAGCTCACCCATGCACCGATGCTCGGACGTCCCGCCAGCTGATGCCCCGTGAGGAACTGCGTCATCGCCGGCGCATGATTGATCTGATCCGTGTGCATCGACTTGATGAAGCACAGCTCATCCGCCACGCCCTGAAGATGCGGCAACCACTCACCAATCGTCGCGCCGCTCTGCCCGCACTGAGAGAACTTGGTGATGCCTGGCAAGATGAGCTGCTTCTGATTCGCCGTCATCGTCGTCAGCCGCTGCCCCTGCCGCACCGACTCCGGCAACTCCTTGCCCGCCCACTTCATCAAGCCCGGCTTGTGATCGAACAACTCCAATTGCGAAGGCCCGCCCGACTGCGTGAGGAAAATGACCCGCTTCGCCTTCGGCGCAAAGTGCGGCAGCGCAGGCAAGCCCAGCGCACTCGTGTCCGAAGCCAGCAAGGAATTCGCCGCCATCGCGCCGAGCGAGACGCCCGTGCATTGGCCCAAGAAATAGCGACGAGTCGTTGAACATCCAACGTCCAACATCGAACGCTGAACACCGAATTCTGAAGAGGGAAGAAGCGAAGGCATAGGAGCTTACTTGGTGGTTTGCTTGGATTGGGCGGTGCGGATGCTGGCGAAGAAGATTCGAATCAGTTCATCCGTCTCGCGGAGCATCGCTTCATTTTGATCGAGAGCCTTGGTCAGCGGCACACGCAGTGACACCTTCAGCCATCGAGAAGTCTGGCGAAGTTCCTTGAGGGCGATGCGCATTTTGTGAATGAAGTCCTTGGGCGACTCTGCGGATTGCGCTTCGCCGTGATGCGCCATGGGCACGGTCCCAGATCGAAGCATTTGTTTCGCAACGTGACTCCCCGCTTCAGACTTCGTCATGCCTTCCACGAAGCGAATGATAGACACAGAAAAGTCCAATAACCGTTCTTCAAGATCATACTTCTCATTCATGTCATGCTTCGTGGTTTGATGTTCCCCATTCGATGTTGGAAGTTCCCTCAGATTCTCTCCAGTTTGTAAGGATACACATTCCCGCTCGCCCACTGGCAAACGTAGAGGTCGCCGGCGGCATCGACGCACACGTCGTGGCAGTTGTTGAAGACGTGCTTGTCTTGCAGCATCACCTTTAGCTGGCCGTTCTCATATTCAGGCACGCGACCACCAGGATTTGAAACCACCTTGCCGGTGTCATTGAGGATCGTGACAAAGCCTTGTCCCTGCCACATGCGGTAGTCGTTCGGCTTCGCGCCGAAGCAGACGCCGGAGAACAGATGCTTCCCGTGAATCACCGGACGGCTCACATACGCGCCGGGCAGATAAACGCCGCGCACATGCTGGCCTTCGAGAGTGAACCAGTTGAACTCATTGCGAATGCGCTCGGTGCACACGAGCAAGGGCTCCTCGCCGCGCGTATCGAGCGCGATGCCGTGGGCCTGCATGAACTTGCCGGGATTCGTGGGCTGAGTGCTCTTGCCGCCAAACTTGCTGATGAACTTCCCGTCCTTGTCAAAGCGCAGCACATACTGCGAGCCGTAGCCGTCCGCGACGTAGATGTCGCCATTCGGACCAACAGCGGTCTCCGTGGGACTGTAGGGTTCGGTTGGTTTGTAGATGCCGGTCTTCGAAGGATTGGGCAACTCCAGCACCACCTTGCCATCGAGCGTTGCCTTGACCACACGACCCGAGGTGTCCGTCGCATAGAGGAACTCGGTGCCACTCGCTTCGCGATGAATCGTCAAGCCATGACCACCGCTGAAGCCCAAGGTCCATGATCCTAGCAGCGCACCGCTCTTGTCGTAGATCAGCACGTTGTTCTGCTTGTGATTGGTGATCATGAACAAGCGACCATCGCTCGCCTGCACCATCTCGTGGCAGTCCTTCACCGGCGTCTTCGCGGGATCAGCCTTGCTCCATAGCTTATCCACGCGGTAGCGGAATTCACCGTGGCCAATGATCTCGCCATGGAATTCGGGTGCGGTCTTGCTCTGCGCACGGATGTGCGGTGCGACCATCGCCGCTGCGGCTCCGGCGATGAAGTGGCGGCGAGACGGGAGGGGC